>CASEIJ010000034.1 GCA_949288035.1 uncultured Mycoplasmatota bacterium | reverse complement strand
TTCACAAATTACCATAACCCTACCTTTACGTTTGATTACACGACATTTGTCGCAAATTGGTTTTACCGATGGTCTTACCTTCATATAAATCCCTCCTATTATTTTCTATAGGTTATACGCCCGCGTGTTAAGTCATATGTTGAAACTTCTACGGTCACTCTATCACCTGGTAAAATGCGAATATAGTGCATTCGGATTTTACCAGAAACGCCGGCTATAATCGTGTGTCCGTTTTCAAGTTCTACTTTGAAATTAGCATTTGGTAAAGTTTCAACAACTTTCCCTTCTAATTCAATTACATCTTCTTTTGCCATTTTCTCACCTCTTCGTTAAAATTTCATAACCATCTTCTGTTACTAGAACAGTATGTTCAAAGTGAGCAGATGGTTTTAAATCAGCAGTTACAATTGTCCATTCATCATCTAATTCATATATGTCAGCAGTACCAAGATTCAACATCGGTTCTACTGCAATGACCATTCCCTTTTTGAGAAGTGGTCCTGTATTTGGTTTCCCATAATTTGGTACATCTGGCATTTCGTGTACTTCACTTCCAACACCATGTCCCACAAGTTCTTTTACAACACCTAGATGATATTTATTAGCACACTTACTTACCATATATCCGATATCTCCAACTCTTGCACCATCATGGATAGCAGACAAACCTTCAAACAAAGCTTCTTCTGTATGTTTTAGAAGTTCTTCATTTTCCTGACTTACCTTTCCTACTGGATAACTCCAAGCAGAATCTCCATGATACCCTTTATAACAAGCGCCAATATCAATGGATACAATATCTCCTTCTTTTAATTTACGATTCGATGGAATTCCATGTACTACTTCTTCATTTACTGAAATACAACATGCATTTGGAAATCCATACAATCCTTTAAATGATGGGGTAGCACCACATTTTCTTATATATGTTTCTGCAAGTTGATCTAGTTCCATTGTGGTGATACCCGGTTTTATATATGGTTTAATATATTTATGAGTATCACCAACAATTTTACCAGCAATTCTTAAAAGTTCAATTTCCCTATCTGATTTAATACTAATCATGAGAAACGCCTCTTTCTAGTACTTCTACAATGTTATCAAATACTTCATTGGTAGATTTTGTACTATCAACACAGTATAAATTACCATGTTTTTTATAGTAATCTAAAAGTGGAAGGGTATTATCTAGATATGCTTGATAACGAGCTTGAAATGTCTGTTCATTATCATCACTACGAACAGTTAATTTTGAGCCACATTTATCACATATATTTTCTACTTTTGATTCCATACCAGCGATTAGATCATTGTAAATCGCGCCACATTTTGGACAAGATTTACGACCTAGTATACGGTTTTTACAAAGTTCTTTCGGAACATCTAAATAAATTACAATACCATGTTCAAGATGCATCTCATCGAGCATTTTTTCATAAGCTTCTGCTTGTGAAACATTACGAGGAAATCCATCTAAAATATATCCATTCTTACAATCCTCTTGATTTAAACGATTTTGTAATAATTTTAATACAATATCATCAGAAATCAAAGAACCAGATTCCATCAATTTCTTGATTTTAATATCTAGTTCACTATCACCTTTTGTGGCAGCTCTTAATAAGTCACCAGTAGAGATATGAGGTAAGTGATATTTTTCTTCAATTAATTTTGACTGTGTCCCCTTTCCTGCAGCAGGAGGGGCTATGAAAATAATACTTTTCATCTTCTTCGTCTTCTTCCTCTTGAACTTGTATAATTTCTACTAATTAATTTACTTTCTACTTGTCTGTAAGTTTCAAGTGCAACTCCAACAACAATAAGAAGTCCTGTTCCACCAATTGTTACACTGGTAGGCAAATTAGAAAACATTCCGAATACAATTGGAAGTCCAGCAATTACTGCGAGACAAATTGCTCCAACTAATGTAATACGATTTAATGTTTTTGAAATATATTTTACAGTATCATCACCTGGATGTACTCCTGGAATATATCCACCATTTTTTTGTAAATTTTCAGCAAGTTCTTTTGGTTTTAATTGTAAATATGTATAAAAATAAGTAAATGCTATAATTAATACAATATATAATACAAAACCTGTTCCTGTCTGAAAAGATAACCATTTTTGTACAAATAATGTCATTGATTCATTTTTAATAAGTTGTGCAATTAATCCTGGAACGGAAATAATTGCAGATGCGAAAATGACTGGGATAACAGATGCAGAGTTTAATTTAAATGGGATATAACTCTTATTTCCTCCAATTCCTGCTCCAGATTGGTTCGCATATTGAATTGGAATACGACGTTCAGCAGATTGCTCGAAAACAACTGCGATTACAATTGCAAGATACATTACAACAAATAAGATGAATTTAGTAATTCCAAACAATGTTTGTTGTAAATCTCCTCCTGTTACAAATCCGTTATAAGCATCGACAAACATACTTGGCATAGTAGCAATAATACCTGCCATGATGATTAATGAGGTACCATTTCCTACACCCTTCTTGGTAATTTGATCTCCAATCCAAAGTAAGAATGCAGTACCAGCTGTTAATATCAATGCGAATTCCATATATTGTAAAGAAGTTCCATTTTGAATAAATGCAAATGAGAATAAATATCCTTGAATAAATGCAAGAATAATACCAGTTACACGTGTGATTTGATTGATTTTATTTCTACCTACTTGACCTTGTTTTGAAAGCTCAGTCAAGTAAGGAACAATATCCATCTGTAGTAACTGAATAATGATCGATGCCGTAATATAAGGCATAACACCAAGTGCAAAAATAGAGAATTTCTCTAATGCACCTCCACCCATTGCATTAATTAACTCTAAAAATCCTAAATTAGATCCCAATAATTTTGAATCAACTCCAGGAACAATAATCGTAGTTCCTAGCTTAAAAATGAATAAGCAGAATAAAGTGAAGTAGATTCTTTTTCTTAAGTCTTTATTTTCAGACTTAAATATTTGCTTCATAGTCGCAAACATATTAGATCACCTCAGCTTTTCCACCTAATTTTTCTATTTGTTCTTTTGCTGTTTTTGAAAATTTACTAGCTTTTACAACTAATTTCTTTTCTAAAACACCGTTTCCTAAAACTTTAATTCCACATAATTGTTTTTTTACAAGTCCCATTTCTTTTAAAAGTTCTGGAGTTACTTCTACACCATTATCAAATTTATTTAAATCACTTAAATTAATAGTTGCATATTCTTTTTTAAATTTCGCATTTGTGAAACCTCTCTTTGGAAGTTTTCTATATAGTGGAAATTGTCCACCTTCGAACCATCCTGGAACTCCTCCACCACTTCTTGCGTTTTGACCTTTTTGTCCACGTCCTGAAGTTTTTCCAAGTCCGCTACCAACACCACGTCCAACACGTTTTTTTGTAGTTGTTGCTCCAACACCTGGTTTTAATTCATGAAGTTTCATTATCTAATTTCCTCTACTTTCTTTCCACGTAATGCTGCAACCTTTTCAATTGTTCTTTGTGATTTTAATGCTTCTAATGTAGCGTAAGCCATATTAACTTTTGTATTAGAACCTAGTGATTTTGAAAGAATGTTTTTTACACCAGCAAGTTCAAGTACACTACGAACTGGTCCTCCAGCTTTTACTCCTGTACCTTTACTAGCAGGTTTTAACATAACCTTACTAGCCCCTCTTCTTCCAATAGCTTCATGTGGAATTGTATCATCAACGATAGATACACGAACGATATTTTTTGTAGCAGCTTGCACAGCCTTTTTAATTGCATCTGGAACTTCATTTGCTTTTCCAGAACCAATTCCTACTTTACCTTTTCTATCTCCAACTGCTACAACAGCTGAGAAACGGAAATGACGTCCACCCTTTGTAACTTTTGTTACACGAGTAATTGTAATAACTTCTTCATCATATAACTTTGGTTGTCTTTCTCTTCTTCTACGTTGTGGTCTTGATGAATTCTTCTTGTTATTTTTGTCAAAAGATTTTTGTTCTTTTTGAACTGGGTTTTGGTTCATATCCTTATTATCCATAACTAACCCTCCTTATATTAGAATTCTAATCCATTTTCACGTGCAGCTTCAGCTAAAGCTTTTACACGTCCATGATATAGGTATCCACCTCTATCAAATTTAACATTTTTAATTTTTGCTTTTAATGCTCTCTTAGCGATTAATTCTCCTACTTTTTTAGCAGCATCGATGTTGCTTCCGTTTTCTAATTTTAATTCTTTATCAATAGAAGAAGCACTCACAAGTGTAGCATTTGTTTCATCATCTATGATTTGCGCAAAAATATTTTTATTTGATCTAAACACATTAAGTCTTGGACATTCTTTTGTTCCAACAACTTTTTCTCTTACACGAGCGTGTCTAGCTTTTCTCATTTCATTACGAGATTCTTTCTTTATCATAGTAAACGCTCCTTTGCTAATATTTAACTATGCTGCTTTTTTACCTTCCTTACGACGTACATGTTCATCCGCATAACGGATTCCCTTTCCTTTGTAAGGTTCTGGTCTTCTAATGTCACGGACATTAGCAGCAAAATTTCCAACTAATTGTCTGTCGATTCCTCTTACAAACAATTCAGTATTGCTTGGTGATTCTAATTGAATCCCAGCTGGAATTTCCATTTCAACTGGATGTGAATATCCAGCACTAACAACTAGTGTATTTCCCTTTAATTGAAAACGGTATCCTACACCAACTGCTTCTAACTTCTTTTCGAAACCTTTTGTTACTCCAGTAATCATATTTGCAATATTTGCATTTGCTGTTCCATGGTATGCTTTAAAATTATCATTTTTTCTTTCTACTGATAATTTATCTCCATCCACTTTTACAGTAATATTTCTATTTACTTCAGTAGAAAGATTACCTTTAGGACCAGTTACACGAACAATATTACCATCTACTTCTACAGTAACTCCTTCAGGAATCGATAAAATTCTGTTTCCAATTCGACTCATATTATCTTCCTTTCTACCAAATGTAAGCAAGTACTTCTCCACCAAGAGAATTTTCACGTGCGTGTTTATCTGTCATAATTCCTTTTGATGTAGAAATAATTGCGATTCCAAGACCATTTAATACACGTGGCACATCTTGTGCCTTAGCATATACACGTAATCCTGGCTTTGAAATTCTTTTTAATCCTGTAATAACACGTTCTTTTTTATTTCCATATTTTAATGTAAGAACAATAACATCTTGTACTTTTCCTTTTTTTGTTGTGTAATCACTAATAAATCCTTCTTCTTTTAAGATTCTAGCGATTTCTAATTTCATTTTTGAAGCGGGTACTTCAACTTCTGCGTATCGCATTTGATTTGCGTTACGAATTCTTGTAAGCATATCTGCGATTGGATCTGTTACCATAATTATCCTCCCTTCTTACTACCAGCTAGATTTTTTCATTCCTGGTATTTGTCCTTTATAAGCTAGTTCTCTGAAACAAATACGGCAAATTCCATATTTTTTAAGAACTGCATGAGGTCTTCCACATCTTGAACAACGTGTATATTCACGTACTTTAAATTTCTGTGGTCGACTTGCTTTTACTTTCATACTAGTTTTAGCCATAATATTCCTCCTAATTCATATATTAGTTCTTAAAAGGCATTCCGAAACCTTTTAATAAGTCATACGCTTCGTCGTTTGTTTTTGCTGTAGTAACGAAAACAATGTCCATACCACGTACTTTAACAACGTTATCATAATCTATTTCTGAGAAAATTAGTTGTTCAGTTAAGCCTAATGTATAGTTTCCTCTACCATCAAATGAACGATGTGAAACTCCTCTAAAGTCACGTACACGAGGTAATGTAATACTAATTAATTTATCTAAGAAGTTATACATATTTTCTCCACGTAATGTTACTTTACATCCAATAGGTTGACCTTCTCTTACTTTAAATCCTGCAATTGCTTTTTTTGCTTTTGTTACAACAGGTTTTTGTCCAGTAATTTGAGCAAGATCAGAAACTGCAGCATCTAATAATTTAGAATTTGTTGTTGCGTCTCCAACACCCATATTCACAACAATTTTATCAAGAGCTGGAACTTCCATAATACTCTTGTAATTATATTTTTCTCTTAAGCTAGGTACGATTTCCTTATTATACTTTTCTTTTAGGCGGTTCATAATTTACCCTCCTTCCAATTAGTCAAGATTTGAATTAGATTTTTTAGTACATCTAACTTTTTTACCTTTTTTATCAGTTGTATGTCCGATTCTAGTTCTTTTCTTTGTCTTAGGGTCTAAAATCATAACATTTGAAGCATGAATTGGAGCATTCATTTCAACAATGCTTCCAGCCCCTTGTCCAGATGGTTTTACATGTTTTTTAACAACATTTACACCATCTACAACAACACGGTTTTCACTTCTAAGTACTTTTGTGATGATTCCTTCTTTTCCCTTATCCTTTCCGGCAATAACAACTACTTTATCTCCAGACTTTAAGTTCATGTTCATCCTCCTTATTATGAGACTATAACACTTCTTTAGCAAGTGAAACAATCTTCATAAAATTTTTGTCACGTAATTCACGTGCTACTGGTCCAAACACACGAGTTCCAACTGGAGTACCATCATCTTTAATAATAACGCAAGCATTATCATCAAATTTGATGTATGATCCATCTTCACGTCTTAAACCAGATTTACTTCTAACGATTACCGCTTTCACAACTTTTCCTTTTGCAACAGTTCCGTTTGGAGTTGCTTTTTTTACAGTTGCGACAACGATATCACCAATATTTCCCGTTTTTACTTTACTTCCACCAAGCACACGAATAATTGAAACTTCACGTGCTCCAGAGTTATCAGCTACTTTTAAACGAGTTTCTTGTTGTACCATGTTTTTATCCTCCTTTTCGAGCAGCAATTATAAAACGATTGCTTTTTCTACTACTTCGACTAAACGGAAATGTTTATTTTTAGAGATTGGACGAGTTTCTACAATACGTACAATATCTCCAACATTTGCAACATTCTTTTCATCGTGGGCAGTATATTTTTTTGAGTATTTTGCACGTTTTTTATAAATTGGGTTTACTTTGTAAGTTTCAACTAATACTGTAATTGTTTTATCAGCTTTATTACTTACAACTTTTCCCACTAATTCATGAGTTTTCTTTTCCATAATGCCCTCCTAGTTCTTTTCTAGCTCACGTTCACGTAAGATTGTTTTCATACGTGCAACAAGCTTTCTAAGTTCTTTAATTCTTGAAGGTTTTTCAAGATTTCCAGTGGCAGCATTAAAACGTAAGTTAAATAGTTCTTCTTTGCATTCATCAATTTTCTTCATAATTTCTTCATTTGATAATTGTCTAATTTCACTATTTGTCATTACTTCTCACCACTTTCTTTTTTTACAAATTTACATCTCATTGGAAGTTTATGCATTGCAAGTCTTAAAGCTTCACGTGCAGTTGCTTCATCAACTCCTCCAACTTCGAACATAATTTTACCTTTTTTTACAACAGCTACCCATACTTCTGGGTCTCCTTTACCTTTACCTTGACGAGTTTCAAGAGGTTTTTTCGTTAATGATAAGTGTGGGAAAATATTAATCCATACTTTACCACCACGTTTCATAAAACGTGTCATAGCAACACGGGCTGCTTCAATTTGTTGTTGACTAACCCATGCACCATCAAGTGCCATTAAACCATATTCACCAAAGTGTAGTTCTGTATTTCCTTTTGCTACACCATCATATCTTAAACGGTGAGGTCTACGATATTTAGTTCTTTTTGGAATGACTGCCATTTTCATTACCTCCCTTATTTTTCTTGGAAGGAAGGATTTCTCCTTTGTAAATCCATACTTTAACACCGATTTTTCCATATGTTGTATTAGCTTCTTTAATTGCATAATCAACATCAGCTCTTAAAGTATGAAGTGGAATCATACCTTCAGTATATCCTTCAGTACGAGCCATATCTACGCCACCTAAACGACCAGATACTGAAGTTTTAATTCCTTTTGCTCCTGCCTTCATAGTATTTCTAATTGCTTTTTTCTGTGCAATTCTAAATGATACACGATTTTCAATTTGGTGTGCAATATTTTCTGCAACCAAAGCAGCATCTAAATCAGGATTTTTTACTTCCATAATAGAAATTTGTACATCTTCATTTACCAATTTAGAAAGTTCTTTTCTGATTTTTTCAATTTCATCTCCACCGTGACCGATTACAACACCTGGTTTTGCAGTGTTAATAATAACATCGGTTTTCTTAGCGGTTCTTTCAATAAGAATACTTGAAACTGCTGCGTCTTTTAATTTTTTTTCTAAAAACTTACGAATCTTTACGTCATTTTCTAAGAATCTAGCTGTATCTTTTCTATCAGCAAACCATCTAGATTCCCAGTCTTTATTGATTCCAATTCTAAGACCTATTGGACTAACTTTTTGACCCATCAGTTTACCTCCTTTATTAGTTTCTCTCACTTACAACAATTGTAATGTGACTTGTTCTTTTCTTAATTGGATCTGCATGACCACGTGATCCACAACGCATTCTTTTTAATGGTTTTCCTTCGTTTACAAAAGCTTCTTTTACAAATAAGTTATCTTTATTTAAATTTAAATTATTTGTCGCATTTGCTACAGCGGAAGTTAAAACCTTATGAATTGCTCTAGAAGCATCACGATTCATGTTAGATAAAATCTGATCAGCTTCTACAACACTTTTTCCACGAATTAAATCTATAACTAAACGAGCTTTACGAGGTGTAAGTCTTACACCATAAGCAAGTGCTTTCGCTTCCATTTTAGTCCTCCTTCCAGTTACTTATTATTTCTTGTCAGCACCATGTCCACCGAATTTACGAGTAAGTGCGAATTCTCCTAATTTATGTCCTACCATATCTTCAGTTACATAAACAGGAATATGTTCTTTTCCATTGTGAACTCCAAATGTAAGTCCTACAAATTCTGGATAAATCGTTGAACGGCGTGACCAAGTCTTAATGACTTCTTTTTTACCACTCTTGTTGACTTCTTCTACTTTTTTCATTAAAGATGCATCAACAAATGGTCCTTTTTTCAAACTTCTAGCCATTATATCTCAATCCTTTCCCTTATTTTTTACGACGGCGAACAATTAGCTTGTTTGAAGCTTTTTTCGTTCCACGAGTTTTTAAACCAAGTGCAGGTTTACCCCAAGGAGTAACTGGTGCTTTTCTACCAATAGGAGCACGTCCTTCTCCTCCACCATGTGGGTGATCATTAGGGTTCATAACAGAACCACGAACTGTTGGACGAATTCCCATATGTCTCTTACGTCCAGCTTTTCCTAAGCTTACTAATTCATGATCTTCGTTTCCAACTTCTCCAATAGTAGCACGACAAGTATTCAATACTTTACGAACTTCTCCACTAGATAAACGAATTAATGTATATTTTCCTTCACGTCCTAAAATTTGAGCACTGTTTCCAGCAGAACGAGCAATTTGACCACCTTTTCCAGGTTTTAACTCAATATTATGAACTAATGTTCCTTCTGGAATATTCCCAATTGGAAGTGAGTTACCAGCTTTGATATCAGCATTTTCACCACTTTCAATCTTCATTCCAACTTTTAATCCTTTTGGAGCAAGAATATATCTCTTTTCTCCATCTGCATATTTAATCAAAGCAATATTAGATGATCTATTTGGATCATATTCAATAGAAGCAACTGTTCCTTCTACATTATCTTTATCTCTTTTAAAATCAATGATACGGTATTTTCTTTTTGCTCCTCCACCACGATGTCTTACTGTGATGCGACCAGAGTTATTACGACCACCATTTTTCTTAAGAGTTACAAGTAATGATTTTTCAGGAGTTGTTGTAGTGATTTCATCATTTGTTAATGTTGATTTACCACGTTGACCATTTGTCATTGCTTTGTATGTCTTAATTGCCATAATTTCCCTCCTTTTAGATTAGTTTAGTTCGATTGAACTTCCTTCTTGTAATTTCACAATTGCTTTTTTTACTCTTTTTGTTTTACCAACATAACGTCCCATACGTTTTTTTCTAGGTTTTACGTTGATTGTATTTACGCTTTCAACTTTTACATTAAAAATTGCTTCGATTGCTTGTTTAATTTGTGTTTTGTTTGCACGAGGATCTACACGGAATGTGTATTTATTCTCATTTTGTGCAAGATAAGCACTTTTTTCTGTAACAACTGGTGCTTTAATAATATCTCTATAGTTACTCATTAACCAAGCACCTCCTCTAATTTTTTAACAGCGTTTTCTGTAATTACCATACGATTTACACTAACAACATCTAATGTATTTACTTCATCAGTTTCAAGTAATAATACATTATCTAAGTTACGAGTTGCTAAAATAATTTCGTCTGTTAATTCGTCAACAACGATCATTGTTTTTTCGTTATTTACTTTTAAATTTGTTAATGCTTCTTTTGCTGTTTTTGTTTTTCCATCAGTAAGGTTGAAGTTATCAACGATTACTAATTCATTGTCTTGGTATTTGTAAGATAAAGCTGATTTTAAAGCTAATCTTCTTTCCTTACGATTCATTTTTAATTTGTAATTCTTTTGTGGTGTTGGACCAAATACAACTCCTCCACCAACCCAATGTGGTGCACGAATACTTCCTTGACGAGCATTACCAGTTCCTTTTTGTCTCCAAGGTTTTCTTCCTCCACCTCTTACTTCACTACGTGTTTTTGTACTTGCAGTACTTTGTCTTTGGGCATTTCTTGTTAAACGAATTGCATCGTATAAAACTGTATCGTTTGGAGTAATTCCAAATACGTTTTCATTTAATGTAATGTCGCTTACTTTTTCACCCTTTATATTTAATACAGGTAATTTTTTCATACTCTATTTGCCTCCCTACTAATTTTCTTCTGTAACAGTTTCTTCTGTTACTTCTTCAGTAGTTTCTTCCACTGGTGTTTCTAGAGGTTTTTCTTCGTATGAAACAAGTTCATCCATCTCTACTTTTTTACCTGGATTTTTTACAGAAGTTTTAATTGTAACAAGTGATTTCTTAGCTCCTGGTACATTTCCACTTACTAAGATAACATTGTTTTCTGTATCAACTGCAACAATTGTTAAATTTTGAATTGTAACAGTTTCAACTCCCATATGTCCTGGCAAGTTTTTACCTTTAAAAACACGCATTGGTCTCATAGTTCCCATTGAACCTGGTCTTCTATGATAATGAGATCCATGTCCCATAGGCCCACGATTTTGTCCATGACGTTTAATAACGCCTTGGAATCCGTGACCTTTTGTTACCCCTGTAACATCTACTACTTCTCCTGGTTCAAAAATATCAACTTTGATTTCTTGACCTAAAGAATAATTGTTTACATCTACACCACGAATCTCTTTAAAGAAGCGCTTAGGTGTAGTGTTTGCTTTATTGGTATGACCAATAGAAGCTTTTGTCGCTAATTTTTCTCTTTTTGTTTCAAAACCTAATTGAATTGCTTCATAACCGTCATTTTCTTTTGTCTTAATTTGTGTTACCACATTTGGTTCAACAGAAATAACAGTTACAGGAATCAATTTACCAGATTTTGTAAACACTTGAGTCATTCCAATCTTACGACCTAAGATTCCTTTCATTTCCATATTTTTTCCTCCTATTATAATTTGATTTTAATATCTACACCACTTGGGATATCTAAATGAGTTAGTGCCTCAATTGTCTCCTTACTTGGGTTTACGATATCAATAAGTCTTTTATGTGTTCTTCTTTCAAATTGCTCACGTGAATCTTTATATTTGTGAACAGCTCTTAAGATAGTGATTTTTTCAACTTCAGTTGGTAGTGGAATTGGTCCACATACTTCTCCACCTGTTCTCTTTACTGTTTCCACAATTTTCGCACAAGCGTTATCTAAACTCTTGTGTTCGTAAGCTTTTAATTTGATACGAACTTTCGTTTTAGACATATTGTATCCTCCTTTCGCCTATATCCAGTATAGACTTGCTCCGTTAGGAAAACCTGATAACCGGTTATTTTATTTAACAACTTAACCTGGTGTATCAGCAACCTCCCACATCAACGCATGCCACACATTCAAAATTATACATGATAATTATATGAAAATCAAGAGATTTTTTTCATTTTTTTACATTTTTTTGACATATTATTTTTTTAAAACCTATCAAAAAAGAGGAACTGTCAAATCGCATAATTGCCATTCCCATTCTGAAAAAAATATGCTATAATGTAGAAAATATGGGGTGAAAATATGAGTGAGACAAATAAGAAAATAACAAAGAAAAAAAATGATGAAAAAACACAGATAAAAAAGGCGAAAAAGCCTGTCAAAAAAAAGACAACTGTAGCGAGAAAAAAAGATGATAAAACTGTCAAAAAAGCGAGAAAAATAGTTGCGGAGAAAAAAAAGACTAAGGCAAAAACAGAAGCAAAGAAAAAAACTACACTTAGAAAAAAACGCGAACCAAAAATAGTAATTCCACAACTAGAGCCATCTAAAGAAATTGATTTTGATACATATGAAGATTATATTGGTATTAAAACACCTGATTGGCAAGAAAAAAAAGTGCAATTGTTGCAAGAACATGAATTACGTTTGCAAGGAAAAGAAATCAGTGAAGAAATTGAAGATTCAAAAAAAGATTCCAATCTTGCACTTATATTAATTGTTGCAATTGCTGTAATTATATTATCATTTACTTTTGTAACAAACTTATATCGTAAGGAATTACAACGTCAAAAGAAAGAAACACAGGCCTTAAATGAATTACAGGAAACTACAAAGGATGATGAAGAAACAGAAAAAGAAGTGAAAACGCAGACAATGACATGTACTACAACGCCAACACAAATCGAAAATTATCAAAGTTCCGTTTTATCTATTTCTACTTTTGAAAATGATAGTTTAGTAACTTATGAATATATTGTAACAAAAAAATATGCAGATCAAGGAAGTTATGATAGTGCTAAATTAGCAAATCAAACTCAGAATGATATTATTTTTGATAATAATCAATTAACCATTAAAACATATTTTGGAAACGGACATATAGAAGGTGTTCCTCAAGAAACAACTTATCTTGGTAAATCTATTCAAGAAGTAAAAGCACAAGAGGAAACTGCTGGAGCAACTTGTACAATTAGTGAATAAAACTACATCAATATGTAGTTTTTTTATGCAAAAAAATAACAACCATTGATATAGGTTGTTATTTTACAAATGGAATTAATCCCATAAAACGAGCTTTTTTTATTTCATTTGCAATATGTCTTTGATGTAATTTACAGTTTCCGTTCATTCTTGTAGATGTGATTGCACCATTTGGCTTAATATATTTTTTAATTACATCTACATCTTTATAATTTACATCTTTACCAGCACACATTTGGCAAATCTTTTTTCTTTTTCTAAATCCTTCAGCCATGATTACGCATCCTTTCTTTAGTCTAGGAAATCATCACTAATAGATACACTATCACCAAAGTCAGCGAATGGATCATCTTCTACATTGACATCATTAGTATAACTTCCTGTTTGGTTATTTGATGGTTGTTGATAATCATATGGACTTGCTTCGTTAGCACGATTACTACGTTGTCCTTTGCTCTCTAAGAATTGTACAGAGTCAGCAACAACTTCCATAGAATATCTTTTGTTTCCATCTTTATCTTCGTAATTATTTGTTTGAAGTCTACCTTCAATAGAAACTAAACTTCCCTTATCTAAGTAATTACATACATTTTCAGCTTGTTTTCTCCATACTACAACATTGATAAAATCAGTTTCTCTTTCTCCATCACGATTACTAAATGTGCGGTTAACAGCAACAGAAAAACGTGTAAATGGCAAATTAGAAGCTGTGTATCGTAGTTCTGGTTTCGTAGTTAATCTACCGATTAATAATACTCGATTCATAAAACGTATCTCCTTTATTTTTCAATTTTTGTGATTAAATGACGAATAACATCATTGCTAATTAAAGCTAAACGATCAAATTCTTTGATTGCTGCATCATCATTTGCACTTAAAGTTAATACGTAATAGTATCCACTTTTACATTTTTTAATTTCGTAAGCTAATTCTCTTTGTCCCATGTCTGTTTCACCAGTAATTGTAGCTCCATGGTTTGTTAATACATTTTTGAAGTTTTCAATCACTTTCTTAGTATCTTCTTCAGATAATGTAGGTCTTACGATAAACATGATTTCGTATTCTCTCATTTTTACACCTCCTTGTGGTCTAAGTGGCTTTTGATCATTCAAAAGCAAGGAGTAAATTCATACTCGCTTAAGATTATAACAAATAATATGTGAATTGTAAACAAATTTTTCATACTTTTCCCATGATAAGTATAAAAATGGTTTACATTATTAAGTATATGTTTACTTTTTTGTTGAAAAATAAAAAATTATTATAGAAAACTCTATAATAATTAAACATTGAATCGAAATAAACAAATATCTCCATCTTGCATGATATAATCTTTTCCTTCAAGACGAAGCTTTCCTGCTTCTCGAACTGCTTTTTCTGATTTTAATTTTGCAAAATCTTCATAACTCATAATTTCAGCTTTAATAAACCCTTTTTCAAAATCAGTATGAATAATACCAGCACATTCGGGAGCTTTCATTCCTTTTTTAAATGTCCAAGCTCGAACTTCATCTGTACCTTCTGTAAAGTAAGTAGCTAATCCCAGTAATGAATATGTTGCGCGAATCAATTGATCAAGCCCACTTTCTTGTAAACCTAAATCTTGTAAAAATAAGTTTTTATCTTCCTCTTCTAATTCACTTAATTCTTCTTCTATTTTCGCACAAACAACAATTACTTCAGCTTTTTCTTTTTGCGCATATTCCTTTACTTGTTTCACATATTCATTTTCTTCTAATATTTCTGTTTCCTTGACATTAGAAACGTATATGATTGGTTTCATAGTCAATAAATTAAATGATTTTAATAATTTTAATTCATCCTCTGTATATTCAAGTGCACGAGCTGGAATATTTTTTTCTAAATTTTCTTTCAAACGCTGCATTAGATTTACTTCTAATAACGTTGCTTTATCTTTTGTCATCGCTGCTTTTTTACCAAGACGACCAATTCTTGAATCAATCACTTCCAAATCAGCTAAGATTAATTCCACATGAATAATTTCAATATCGCGTATAGGATCAATTTTTCCTTCCACATGCGTAATATTACCATCTTCAAAGCATCTTACTACTTCTACAATCGCATCCACTTCACGAATATGACTTAAGAATTTATTTCCTAAACCTTCACCTAAAGAAGCACCTTTTACAAGACCAGCAATGTCAGTAAATTCAAACGTAGTTGGAATTGTTCTTGCGGGATGAACTAATTCTGTTAGAACATCTAAACGATGATCTGGTACAGTTACTACTCCGACATTTGGTTCTATTGTAGCAAATGGATAATTAGCTGCTAAAATATGCTTTTTTGTAATTGCATTAAATAAAGTAGACTTTCCAACGTTTGGAAGGCCTACAATTCCTGCTGTTAAACTCATTTTAATTCCCCCTTATAATGTTGGCATTGTATTCATTCCCAGTGGTAATCCCACTAAATACCAACCTATTATAATCAATATCCAAACAATTGTAAATAATAAAATGGATGGAAATAAAATCTTTAAAGTTCCAAATAAAGTAATCTCTTCTTTTCTTTCTGCATTATATTTTTGTAAGAAACCAACCATTATAATGAAATAAACAAAAAATAGAGAAATACTCTTACCAATACCATCAGCTGCTTTAAATAAAAATTGAGTAAAGTCTGGAGTGATATTAGCACGCATAAATAATGGAATTACAATCGGAGATAGCAAAGTCCACTTTTCAATATTTCCAGGAATTAAAATACTAGCAATAATAATAATCATAAATACCGCTATAATTAATGGCATTCCAGAAATCTGTAATGTACTAATAAAATCAACTAATCTCGTAGTAATCACACTACCTAAATTGGTCCAATTTAAGATTGCTAACATATTAGACACAAAGAAAAGTAACACAAATAAATATCCTACATTTTTAAATTCTTTTGACAAACCTAATCCACAATCCTCTGTAGATTTTAAATTACCAGATATCATTCCATAGATAAAAGAACATAAAACTAAGATAATTGTAATAAATAAGATAATTCCCATTCGAAATGGTGCATTTACACTAAATAATTGCGCAATATATTCTGTTTCATTATGATCTAACAAAGCTCCTGAGCCTGGTAATCCAGGAATAATCATGTATCCGATTACCAACGCAATCAAAATAAACAAAACACCACTAATGCGAGCTGCTACTTTTGAATCTTGATATACTACTTCATCATCAAGATGGCATTTCTTAGGTAATTTAGGAGCTAAAAATTTAGTAATAATAATAGTGCCAAGAAAAGCTAAAATAAAAGTTGAAACAGGACCAATAATACTTGTTGATAACAAGTTAAAAACATAATTCTCATCCACTGTAGCATTTGCCGCCACTTGTGTTAACATTCCCAGAGCATAATCATCATAAGTAAAGATGATATTTGTTCCATATCCAATACTTGTTCCTAAAAAAGCAGTCATAATTCCTAACATTGGATTTTTAGATGCATATTGATACATAACACCTGCTAGTGGAATTAATAACATAAAGCTATATTCACCAATGATATTAGATACAATAGATATCAAAAGTAATACAAAAGTTAAAACACTTAAACGTAGTTTCTTTAATGGGGAAAACAATTTTTGAAATAATCCACTTGCTGATCCAATACTAATACCAATTAATGATAATACTAAATAAGCGAGTGGTTCAAATGTAGTAAATGAATTAACAATACTACCAAACAAGAAATGAATTCCATCAATGGAAAAAATATTTTTTACAGTTGTTAAAGACGATTCTAAACTATCATTGACAATTGTACTCTTATGTCCTTCAATTCCTAAAATAGAAAATAGAAAGCTCATAAGCATAATAATAAAAGTTAAAATAACAATGGTAAAAATTGGATTTAAACTTTTTTCTTTTTTTCTCCTATTTATCTTCATAAAGCCTCCTATCACTGCAATACTTTCTTTAGTTTTCGGTTAAATTCAATACGAGGCATCATAATTGTTCTCCCGCATTTACGACATTTAATTTTAATATCTGCTCCTACTCGTATAATCTCCCACTCGTTGGTTCCGCAAGGATGTTCCTTTTTCATTGTGACAATGCTTCCTAATTTATACTCTTTTTCCATTATGTACCACCACCTGTGGATATCCCATTTGTATTTTATTTTGATCTAATACTTGTTTTACCTGTTTTCTAATTTCTCTTTGTACACCATAATGTTCAGTTGGAACAGTATCTACAGTAATACGATATACAAGTCCTTTTTCATTATATTCATTAATACCAAGTAAAGTAACGGTTCCCCTAATCTTATCTAGTGTATCAGTTAACTTCACACACAATTCTTTTAACACCTGCTCTGCTTTTTCATAATCTTCTTCATATGGAATTGGTATATCAACAATTGCAAGCGTATTTGATAAATTATAATTAATTACTTCTGTCACAGTACGATTAGAAATAATCTTTACTTCTCCAGTATAAGCACGAATTTGAGTTGTTTTTAAACCAATATTAATAACTTCACCTTCAAAATTACCAACTTCAATCCAATCACCCATACGATATAAATTATCCGTAATGATGAAAAATCCCGATACAAAATCCTTTAATGTATCTTGCAAAGCAAGACCTAATACAACACCAACAGCTCCTAAAGAAGCAATAATAGAAGCAGTTGGAATACCATAAATACCTAAAATAATAATCACATCAATTAAAATAATCACATATTTAATAATATTCGTAATTAACGAAACAACGGTAATCGTTCTTTTCTCTTCTTTTGTTTTTAACTTTTTCCTATCAATATGAAAAAAACGATGAACAAAATTTTTAATAATTCCGTTTAATAAAATTGAAATGCAAATAACTAAAATTGGTCCTATAATTTCTTTTACCATTATCTTCTCAGAAATCGTATTTAACACATTTAAAATACCTTCCATAAATTAAGACTCCTTTACTCGAATAATTTCTAAAATTCGATTTAAATCAGCAATATTCGTAAAATGAATTTCTATTTTCTTATCACGAATACGAACTTTTGTATCTAATTTATCGCGTAACAAATCTTCTGCATATTTGTAGTCAGATTTCTGTGGAGTCTCACGACGATGTATTTTCACTTTCTTTTCAAAAGTACCTTCTTGAATTTTATCTTCTACAGCGCGAACCGGTAATTTCTTTTCAGTAATTTCATGAGCCATCTCTAATATTTGAGACTCATCTTCTAATTTACTTAATGCTCTAGCATGACCCATAGATAATTTTTCGTCGTTTACTAAATTTTGAACTTCATTTGGCAAACGTAAAAGTCCTAACATATTGGTCAAATGACTTCTACTTTTCCCAACTTTTTTCGATAACTCATCTTGTGTCAAATGAAGATGATCAATCATACTCTGATATGCTTTGGCTTCTTCAATTGGGCTCAAATTTTCACGTTGTAAATTTTCTAAAAGAGCGATTTCCATCATTTGGCTATCAGTAAATGACCTAATAATAGCTGGAATTTTAGTAAGTCCTGCCATTTTACTAGCACGATAACGACGCTCTCCAGCAATAATATCATATCCTTTAATACTTTTCTTTACAATAATTGGTTGAAAAACACCGTGTTCTTTAATAGAGGCTGCAAGTTCTTGTAAATGTTCTTCGTTAAATACAGTACGAGGTTGATATGGATTGGGTCTTAATTCATTCATATCAAGTTCTACAATTTCTTCTTTCGGTGTTGTTTCATATATTTGCTTTTCAAGTTCGTTCACATCGATTGCTTCAGAATTAAATAATTGTTCTAATCCTTTTCCTAGTGCTCTTTTTCTAGTTTCCATTTCTTTCAATCACTTCCTTTGCAAGATTTAAATAAGCTTCTGTACCTCTACTTTGTGGATCATATACTAAAATTGGTTCACCATGACTTGGTGCTTCTGATAAACGAACTAATCTTGGAATAATCGTATCATAAACACGTTCTTTAAAATAACTTTTAATATCTTCAACAACTTCTAATCCCAAATTCGTTCTAGAATCCAACATAGTTAATAATACTCCCTCAATCATTAGATTTGGATTCAAATTCTTTTGAGCTAACATAATCGTATTTAATAACTGCATAATTCCTTCCAACGCAAAAAATTCACACTGAACCGGAATAATCACACTATCAGATGCAGTTAATGCATTCGTCGTTAAAATTCCTAAAGAAGGGGGACAATCAATAATAATGAAATCAAATACATCTCTAATTTCATCTATATGTTTTTTTAACTGTGCACCTTTTACAAAAGTAGGATCCATCTTACTTTTATCGATTAGTTCAATATCTGCACCTGCTAGATTGATGGTAGCAGGGATCACATACAAGTTTTTAAACTTTGTTTTTACGATAACCTCATCTAATGTTGCTTCATCAATTATTAAATCATAAATACTTTTATTAATATCCGCTTTATTAATTCCTACTCCTGTTGTCGTATTTCCCTGCGGATCTAAGTCAATTAATAATACTTTCTTTTTTAATACTCCAAGGGATGCAGCTAAATTAATACTTGAAGTTGTTTTTCCAACTCCGCCCTTTTGATTTACAAGCGAAATTACCTTTCCCATAAAACCACCATTTTCTAATCATATCTAACTTATATTGTATCAAAGTTTCTAATCATTGTCCATGTCTCAAACAAAAAAGCAAGAACTTATCTTGCAATTTTGTATTCTACTTTTTTAGCACTTCTTAAATCCTCAGTTACATCTGAAATAATTTGTTTATTATCACCTGGTTCAATACGATCTCCAATATAACCCAATGTTTCAATTAACAACTCATTATCTTTATCATACAGGTTAATACCAATATTTGTAAGGGTAATAGTCTGATCTGTTGTATTTTCTACATTCGCAACAATTTTACTAATACCATCATTATATGTAATACTAAAACCAGAAATTTTTAATCCTTCTACTGTTTGATCATCTAATGTTGTCACCTTGGATTCTACTGTTTTATTTTCTTCTTTTGCATTTTCTTTCTTATCACAACCACAACCCGTTACAACAAATAAAAGTGCCAATAAACAAACAAATAGTTTTGAAAATTTTTCAACGCTTTTTCTCATGATAGAATCCCTCTTTCTATTATATGTTCATTATATCTCATTTTTCTTCTAATAGTCAATAATTGTTTCTATATTTAAAAAAGAAAAGAGGATTATTCGTCCTCTTTATCATCTTCTTGTAATAATTTAACCAATGTTTCTTTATCCATATCTTTACTTGCATCAATATTTCTCTCTTGGCACAATTCATAAAGAAGTTCTTGACTCAAATCTTGATAAGAAAGCTCTTCAAAATCAGAAGTTGTTGTATCATCATAATTTTGACTATCATCCTCATTGTTTTCTTCTTCTGGCATTTTACCATGTTCTACCAAGTAATCAATTTGTTCTTTCGTAAGTGTTTCATTTTCAAGTAAAGCGTTTGCAATTAAATCAAGTAGTTTACGATTTTCTTTAATGACTTTTTTTGCTTTCTCGTAACAATCATTAATAATTTTACGTTGTTCTTGGTCAATTTCAAAAGCAACTTGGCCTGAGAAATTACGACTCTTATTATAGTCTCTACCTAAGAATACACTACTTTCTTGATGTTCAAATTGAACTGGTCCTAAATCACTCATACCATATTCTGTTACCATAGCACGAGCAATTTTCGTTGCTTGTTCAAAATCATTATGAGCCCCAGTTGTTACTTCGTTAAATACAATTTCCTCAGCAACACGACCACCAAGAAGTCCCATAATGCGTTCTAACAATTCTTGTTTTGTTGATAGATAGGTTTCTTCTTTTGGAAGCATTAAGTTATATCCACCAGCATTTCCTCTTGGTACAATGGTAATTTTTTGAACTTCATTGGCATTATCTAATTTAATACCTAATACAGCATGCCCTGCTTCGTGATATGCAACAGTACGTTTTTCTTTTTCAGTATACTTATGACTCTTCTTAGCAGGTCCCATCATAACACGATCATGAGCTTCGTCAATTTCTGACATTGTAATTTGATTTTTATTACGTCTTACTGCTAAAAGAGCAGCTTCGTTTAATAAATTTTCCAAGTCAGCTCCACTAAAGCCAACTGTTCTTTTGGCAATATTCGCAAGTGAAACATTTGGAGAGAATGTCTTTCCTCTCGCATGAACCTTTAAAATTTCTTCTCTACCTTTTACATCCGGTAAATTCACAGTTACTTGGCGATCAAAACGTCCAGGACGAAGTAAAGCAGGATCTAATACATCAGGACGGTTGGTTGCAGCAATAATGATAATTCCTTCATTTGAACCAAATCCATCCATTTCTGTTAATAATTGGTTTAATGTTTGTTCACGTTCATCGTGACCTCCACCTAAACCTGCACCTCTTTGACGTCCTACAGCATCAATTTCATCGATAAAAATTAAACATGGAGCATTATGTTTTGCTTGTTTAAACATATCTCTAACACGACTTGCACCGACTCCGACAAATAACTCTACAAATTCAGAACCACTAATATAATAAAATGGAACATTTGCTTCCCCAGCAACGGCACGAGCAAGTAAAGTTTTACCTGTTCCTGGAGGACCAACTAATAAAACTCCTTTAGGAATACGAGCACCTAAACGTTGGAATTTCTTAGGACTTTTCAAGAAATCAATTAATTCAGCAACTTCTTCTTTTTCCTCATCTAATCCTGCAACATCTTTAAAAGTTACTTTTTTATTATCCTCATTCAAACGAGCACGACTACGTCCAAAATCCATTGATTTATTAGCACTACCCATTTGTCTTGTAATCAAGAAGAATGCTCCACCTACCAAAATTACCATTGGAAGAACATTTACTAAAAATAATAGAAAAGTACTAGACTCTGGATCGGAAGATGTATCTAATGTGAATCCTTCTTCTTTTTGAATACTTAAAATTTCTGACATAACATCACTATCTAATGGTACTCTTAAAAAGAACGATTCATTCTCTTTATATCCTTTCATTGTACCTGAAATTTCATAAACACTAGCTCGAGAGCGAGGTGTTACTAAAACTTCTTCTACTTTTCCTTTATTTGCTTGTTCCATAAACTTATCATATGTTAATACATTCACCTTACGGTTCATTGTATTAAAAAAGTATAGAATTGCAAACATAATCATGAATAATATAACATACGGAAATATTCCTTTTTTAATCGCTTTTTTATTCATCCAAACCCTCCTTCTTCAAAGAATACCTTAGTATTATATCATACTTTCCATTTTTTGTTCTATTAAATTTCGTTTTTTTTAAGCCCGGTAACCAAAGTATTTTTCCAGTGGAATCAGTAACAATTGGCCATGTATCACGCTTTCTTTTTTCAATTTTCTCATCTGTGAAAATATCGTTTATTTTCTTAGTTCCAGATAAACCTTTCACTTCCATTTGATCCCCTAATTTTCTCGTACGTACATAAAGAGGAAGTTTCAATTCACTGGAATCTAATCGACAAATAAAATTATCATCTCTCTCAGTAAATTTTATTTTTTCAATCTTATTTCCATTTGGTAACAATAATTGATCATATAGTTCAAATTGATACGCATCACAAGCTGGCATCGTATCGGTAAAATATGCCCGTTGATATTCCTTTACCAAATAAATATGTTCTGGCAAAGTAAGATGAGAATTATTAGTTCCTCTTATTAAAAATTGGATAATATCATGCACATGTCTACTTTGAATATGATTTATTTTTTCTTGATAAACACGCGCTAGTAAGAATTGGATAATCTGTTCCTGCATAAACGAATCTTCTCGACACCATAAATCTAAAAACAATGTTTGATCTTGAAATATAGTTCCTTCTTTATTTTGAACCAAATTTCTAACATAATGACTACATTCTAATAAAGTTGTACTAAAATCTAAAAATTTCTTGTGAACTTGTGGATTTTCCTCTTTTAACTTTGGAACAATATATTTACGATAACGATTTCTTGTGTAATCATCCTTATAATTACTCATATCTGTAACATATGAAATTTGATGTTTCTCTATATAATTCATAATCTCTTCTCTCGTCACTGTAATAAGTGGTCTCACTAACGAATAATCATCCATATTTGTTATTCTTGAAAATCCATGATACCCGTACAAAGAAGATCCCCTCACGAGTCTCATTAAAATAGTTTCTATCAGGTCATCACCATGATGTGCAGTCATAAGATAAGATGCATGATACTTATGAATTAACTGCTCAAAAAAATGATAACGAATTGTACGAGCATCTTGGTGGAAATTTGTCTTATGATACTCGGTAATTTTTAAATACTCAAATATGATTTGATGTTCTTTACAATAAGATTCTACAAATTCTTTTTCCTGATCACTTTCAACACGAATGTTATGATGAACATGTGCACAGACAATATTGATATTCTTTTTTTTCTGTAATTGCAGTAATAAATGGAGTAAAGTCATTGAATCAGGACCACCGGATACTGCTACTATAACTGTATCGTTAGAATGTAACGATAGTGAATTTAAAAAATTAAATACTTCTTTCATAATTACCACTGAATCTCTTTCTCGCCATTTTCTTTTAGATAATGATTAATTTTAGAAAATGGTTTACTACCGAAAAAACCACGGTAAGCAGACAAAGGAGATGGATGCACACTCTCTATAATTTTATGCTGTGAATTTGTAATTAGTACTTTCTTGCTGCGTGCATAGCTACCCCAAAAAACAAAAATTACAGGCTTTTCTCTTTCATTTAATTTAGAAATAATCGCATCAGTAAATTGTTCCCAACCATGATTTTGATGGGATAAAGGTCGATCCATTTGAACAGACATAATAGAGTTTAACAAAAGGACTCCCTGTTTTGCCCAATCAGTTAAATCATTATTTTCTCGATGGATACCAAGATCACTTTCTAGTTCTTTAAATATATTATCTAAAGAAGGAGGTCTTTTGCAACCTTCTTGTACAGAAAAAGAAAGTCCATGTGCTTCTCCAATGCCATGGTAAGGATCTTGTCCTAAAATAACCACTTTCACTTCATCATAGTCAGTATAACGTAATGCATTAAAAATATTTTTATATTCTGGAAAGCACCTTTTTGTCGCATACTCATGCTTTACAAATGTTCCAAGTTTACGAAAATAATCTTTTTTCATTTCATCTTTTAAAATAATATCCCATTTCTTATTAATCATATATCAAAATTCCTTTCAAATATATGATAACACAAAGTGGAAATAGGTGCAAAAAAGTAAACCTATACTTTAATTTGTGTCTATTTGTGTCAAAAAAAGAGACTGTATGTCTCTTCGTTGTTTCATTTCTTTTTAGAATTTGTTTTCTTTTTCGTATTCGCTTTCTTACGAACTATAACAGGTGTGTGTAACTTTTCTTTTGTACATACCATTAAATAACAATCGTGATGAATTCCCTCATGGAAACGATGATGAGGAAGTGTACGATATATCTCAAAACCACACTTTTCAAAACAAGTAATATCGCGTTTATTCTCAATAAGAGGATCTACTACTAACAAATCTATATGATGTGATAATAAATAATCTCGAATCATAATAATAAACTGTATATCATAATGTTTTCTAAAATATTTAGGAATACCAATAAAATAGTCAATACCATATACAACGGTATCAATTCCAAAGTCATATTTACTTAATTCTTCCAGTGTTAATGGATAATATTGTAAATAGCCAACTTTTTCACTATCTTTCTCTAATATATAGCGTGCTATATTTTTTTGATTGTAGTATTGTTTTTGAATCAGTTCCTTATCGTATTTTACATCACGACCATCATGATATTCTAATACTTTTTCATCTGTTAACCATTTTAATAATGCTTTTTTATCATTTTCCATCAATGGACGGATTTTAAAACCATTTTCTTCAATATTAAGATTATCATTTCTCACATTAGGACCATCTGGAACTAAAAAAGGTTTTGTAGATTGTTTTTGTAATTTACCAAGAACAATATATACCATCACCATAATAGATATAATTGCAAATATGAAATATAAAGGAATAAAATAAATTTGAAAAAATGTAGATATTTTTTGGCCAAGGTAGGTAGATTCGAAAAACACAATTACTTCTTCATGAGATAATACTTTAGCAATACAATAAGTTCCTAAAAAAGGAAACACAATGGCAAAAAAGACAATGAATAAACAAGTAATGGTTTTGAAAAATGATTTCAAATATAAAATATCTAATGCTTTTAATAATACTATAAAACAAATAAATAATAGAATTAAAAACAATACAAAATAAACAATACTAATCATCTAAGTTCCTACTTTCTACATATTCATTTGCTACCAAAACAAAAACATTTAAAGGTATTTTCTCAGCACGATCTTTTAAACTATATCCTTGTGATTGAAACAATGATTCTAATATATTTAAATCATACCCTTTTAAATTGTTACGAAGTGTTTTACGCTTTTGTTTAAAACAATCTCTTACAAATTGAAAGAAAAAAGTATCATCTAAGAATTGAAATTGTTCTTTTTTTCGTGTAAATTCAACTACAATACTGTCGACATTTGGTTTTGGTAAAAATACATTACGACTAACATCTAAAAGCTTATGAACATCAAAATAATAATTTAAAAAAACAGTAAAAGAGCCATAATCTCTAGTTCCTGGTTTAGCTCGAAAACGATCTCCTACTTCTTTTTGTACCATAATAACAAGTTTATCTACTGGTAAATGATCTTCTACTATTTTCATAATAATAGGGGTTGTAATATAGTATGGTAAATTACCGATCACGTATAATTTCGTATATTGATATTTTTTTATATCTTCAAGTGGGCTGCTTTTTAAAAAATCACCATAAATAATATCAACATTTTTATATGATTTCAAATTATCTTCTAATACTGGTTTTAAAGTAGTATCAATTTCATAACAGAGAATTTGTTTTGCATGTTGTGCTAGACCTACAGTTAAAGAACCAGCACCTGGTCCGATTTCTATCACAAGTGTGTTCTCATCTATTTGACTTGATGCTACTATTTTTTCAATAATATTACGATCAATAATAAAATTTTGCCCATAATTCTTTTTAAAATGAAATTGATGGGAATTTAAATTTTGTTGCATTTTATTTGGTGAATATTCCATACTATATCTCCTCTTGATTTTTATTATAACGGAATTAACAAATAGATACAATAAATTTTCAAAAGAAAAAGAGCAAAATGCTCTTAAAATCCATAACGTTTTACAGTAAATTGGATTCCATTTCCTCCTGGTGTTGTCGTATTTCTAGCATCGTTTTGTGTTGCATATGCCAAATCAATCCAGACAGTCCTACTACTATTCCATGCTTTTTGCATACTACTACCACTATCCAATACAACCCCTAAGAAGGGAGGATTAATTCCATTATTAATTTCTATAATAGTTCCACATGGAAATACCGTTTTAGCAGCAGCCAAAATTCTTACATTTCCATATTCATCATCTTGATAATAAATACCATCATAAATTAAACTATGTTTACCACCATTTTTAGTATGACAAGATACATTTCCTGTTTTACTACATCCAGGACAGTCAGGTCCATAACCAGACATTTTGCCAACATAGTTTTCTTTTCCACCATTTCCTACGTGTACTACAGAAGGTATCATTTCTTGAACAACAGATGTAGTACCATCTGTTTGAGGAATGATCAAGCCATCTTGACCTTCTGTAATAACTTTTGTCACACCATTTGGTAATCTTTTTGTATATATTGTTTGCGTTTCATGGGCAATCACTTGATTTTCAACATTCAAATTCATATTCTTAGTTGGATTATCAATCTTTACTTTATGAGTTTGAAATCCTATATTATGAAATAATGATAATGATGCAATCATAATTAAACTAAGCCATTTACCCAATAATTGCAGTAAATATACATTCATAACAAGTCACCTCAAGATTATTTATAGACTAGTTAAAGTATAGCAAAATTACTTTTTCAAGTCAAATTGAGTAATTGCCGTATTTGTCGTTATTTCTAATACCTTTTCTAAACTTATATTTTTAATTTGTGCAATTTTAGAAGCAATATGTATCATTCTTGCTGGTTCATTTTTTTGACCACGATATGGTTCTGGAGATAAATATGGACTATCCGTTTCCAATAACAAATGATCCAGTGGTATTTCTTTTACTACTTCAACCAATTTAACACCATTCTTGAAGGTAACAACCCCTCCTATTCCAAAATAAACGCCAAGTTTTAAAAATTGACGTGCCATTTCCACTGAATATCCATAACAATGCAAAATGACAGGAAAACTTCCATCGATCACCTTCTTTAATATATTATATGTATCTTGTGCTGCATCTCTACTATGTATTACACAAGGAAGGTGATATTTTTTAGCAAGTTTTAATTGTTTCTCAAATAATTCTATTTGTTGATCTCTATTTTCCTTTGTATAATGATAATCCAATCCAATTTCTCCGATACCTACTATTTTCTCATCATGAAGATGGGATTCTAAATACTTTAAATTTTCTTCTGTACCATCTTCTACTGCTTCTGGATGAATTCCAATCACTCCATATACATTCGGATATTTTTTAACGATACTTAACGTTTCTTCGATGTTTTTTACATTTGTTGCACTCGTAATCATCAAATGATTTTCCATATGAGAAATTATTTCTTTTAATTGCTCTTCACTTTGATACTCTTCTAATAATAAATGACAATGTGTATCTACCATAATCTCACTCCTAAAAAAAATATACCATAAAACGGTATATTTTCATACTCTTTACTGGTGTGTATGAATATAAATGTATCTGCAAATTGTATAAATAATTGCAATTAAATAAAGAATATCTATAATGTTAAATTCCACGATCACACTACCTAAAACTAAGAATCCAAGAAAGCCTAATATCAACAAAACTGATCTCGTTTCCTTATTTTTTAGAATTGACATGATTTCTCTCCTTCATTTTGTACAACCTACATTTAACTATACAGGAAATTTCTTGTAATTTCAAACAATTCCAATGTTTTTCGTCATACAATTTACAACATTTTACAAAATAATTCTACAATTTTTGTCATTTATCAAAAAAATACCAATATTATTTGGTATTTTGATGAATTTCAGCTAACTTCTTTTCTTTATCAATACGAGCAAATAATGGATGAGCTTCTCCTACAGTAATAGATTCTCCTAATCCGTTAAAATGATCTAATGATATAAAAGAATAATTTTCTGTATTTAATTGCTCAAAAATAGATTGTGCTGTATCAGGTAAAAATGGTTGTAATAATATAGCTCCATGACGAATTCCTTCTAATAATAGATATAAAACATCATTTAATCTTTCTTTTTGTGATTCATCTTTTGCTAAAGTCCATGGTGTTGTTTCATCAATAAATTTATTACAACGTCTAAATAAATTAAATATTGCCTCGATAGCATCTGCAACACGTAATTCATCCATTTTAGCAATTACTTCTTGCTTTGTATCTAAAATTGTCTTCTTAAATGATTCATCTAACTCAGTATATTCTTTTGGTTCTGTAACAGTACCTTGGAAATATTTATGTACCATACTAATTGTACGATTTACTAAATTACCTAACACATTTGCTAGATCAGAATTAATTCTTTCAATTAATAATTCATATGTAATTGTTCCATCACTTGCAAAAGGAATTTCATGTAATAAATAATAACGAACAGCATCTACACCAAAGTAATGTACTAAATCATCAGCATACATAATATTACCTTTAGACTTACTCATCTTATCTTCGCCCACTAAAATCCATGGATGTCCAAAGATTTTCTTTGGTAATGGTAAATCTAATGCCATTAACATAATTGGCCAATAAATTGTATGAAATCTTAAGATATCTTTTCCAATTAAATGGACATCAGCTGGCCAATATTTTTTAAATTTTTCATCATGATTTCCATGAATATCGTATCCTAAAAAGGTAATATAATTACTTAAAGCATCAATCCAAACATATACAACATGCTTCTTATCAAAAGTAACTGGTACTCCCCAATCAAATGAAGTTCTTGAAACACATAAATCCTGTAAGCCTGGTTTTATAAAATTATTCATAATCTCATTTTTACGTGCTTCTGGTTGTATAAAATCAGGATGTGTTTCAATATATTCTTCTAAACGTTTTGCATATTTGTCTAAACGAAAGAAATATGCTTCTTCACTTGCCTTTTTCACTTCACGTCCACAATCAGGACATTTACCGTCTACTAATTGTGATTCAGTAAAAAATGATTCACATGGCGTACAATATAAACCTTCATATACACCTTTATAGATATCTCCTTGTTGATATAATCTCTCAAATATTTCAGACACTTTTTTCATATGTTCTTTATCTGTAGTACGTACAAATTTATCATAACTTGTATTCATACAATCCCATATGTCATGTACTTCTTGAGCAATTTCATCCACAAACTCTTGTGGCTCTTTCCCAGCTTCTTTTGCCTTTAATTCAATTTTTTCTCCATGCTCATCCGTTCCAGTTTGAAAATATACATCATATCCTTCTAAACGTTTAAATCTTGCAATCGCATCTGCTAATACAATTTCATACGTATTTCCAATATGTGGTTTTGCAGAAGTATATGCGATTGCAGTCGAAATATAATATTTTTTCTTTTCCATAATAACCTCCTAAAAAAAATCACATCCTCTGATAAGGACGTGAAATACGTGGTACCACCTTAATTCATAGCCGAAACTACCTCTAGTTGTTAACAGGAACTACCCGTATCATCCTACTTATCGAATCATCAACTCCAGAACCATTTCCAGCTATTTCTTTTTATTCATTTCCACCAAACATGAACTCTCTTTAAAAAATACTTTAGCTTTTCTTTCCTTCAACGTTTTTTCATGATTGATTATATCACATCATTTCTTATTTGCCAAGGATTTAATTTTCTAATTGTTTTGATAAAACTTGAGCTGTTAATTCAACAATATTATGATCTAATTCATTGATATGATCTTTTCCATAGGTAAATACTAATCCTGCTGCATCCCCATTGGCAATAATTGTAGCATAAGAAAAACATACTTCCATTTCCTGATTTTCTACTAATTGTACTTTTTTCTTATTTTTTTCTAACATCTTATCACGACGTGAAATAATATCTTTTAATTGTTCACTAATTGCTTTTTTCACAAATACTTCTTTATCAACACCAGCCATAGCAATCACTTTATCAGTATCAGTAATAATGACACTATGTCTCGTTAAATGTGATATAGCATCCACAAATGCCTGTGCTTCTTCTTCAAAATGATTCATTGCAAAATATTTTTTTAGGACGATATTTTCTTGATTATCTAAAAAAATTTCTAAGCTTTCTCCTTCTCTGATTCTTAGTGTTTTTCTAATTTCTTTAGGAATTACAATTCGACCAAGTTCATCAATTCTTCTTACAACTCCAGTTGCTTTCATACTTTCCTCGCTTTCTAATGTATAGAATGTGTTAAAATTGACAATTTATACTTATCACAACAAGTTTTTTGTGCTATAATAAATAAACCACTTTTGGCGTAAAAAGGAGGAAAAATATGAATAATCAAACATTTATTTTCGGACACAAGAAACCTGATACTGACAGTGTAACAGCATCTATTACATTATCTTATTTAAAAAATCAACTTGGATATCACACAGAGCCACGTGTTTTAGGAGATATCAATAATGAATCCAAATTTGTGTTAAAATATTTTAACGAAAAACAACCAAAATATTTAAATGATGTAAAATTACAAATTAAAGATTTTGACTATCAAAAAGATAATTTTATTTTTCACAACGAATCAATTTACGCATCTTTTTTCCATATGTTAAAAAGTCAAGCAACTACACTTCCAATCGTAGATGATAAAAAAAAGTTATTAGGAATCGTATCAATGAAAAGTATTGCCGCTGAACAAATTGTTGGTGATTTAGCACATTTAGAAACGTCATATCAAAATATTCAAACCATTTTAAATGGTGAACAAATTCTAAATTTCGATAAAGAAATTAGTGGAAATACATTAATTGCTTCTTATCGCAGTACAACATTTTTAGAAAATATTGATATTCAAAGAGATAGTATTTTAATCGTTGGTGATAGACATAGTATTATAGAACATGCAGTTATAAATGGTGCAAAACTAATTATTATTACAGGAAATGGTACAATTAAAGAAGAACATTTATCAATTGCCAAAAAAAATCATGTCAATATTATTCGTACAAGTATGGATACATTTAGCGTTGCGAAAGTAATTGGATTAAGCAATTATGTATCAACAATCGTTCATTCAGATAGCGTAATTGCAGTAAATGAAAATGATTACGTAAATGATATAACTGAGCTATCTAAAAAACACCGCTATAGTAATTATCCAGTTATCGATAATAATGGAATCTGCCTGGGACTATTCCGTTTAGCCGATATGAATGATAAAAAACCAAAACAAGTGATTTTAGTAGATCATAATGAAGCAGAACAATCAGTAGATGGATTAGAAGAAGCAGAAATCTTAGAAATTGTCGACCATCATAAAATTGGTACGATTGGTACTTCTATGCCTATTAATTTCAGAAATATGCCAGTAGGAAGCTCTAATACCATTATTTATCTAATGTATCGTGAAAATCATATTGAAATACCGAAAAGAATTGCTGGATTAATGGTTTCAGGAATTATATCTGATACATTACTTATGAAATCTCCTACAACTACTGAATTAGATAAAAAAGCAATTGAAGAACTTTCAAAAATTGCAGAAATAAATGCATCGGATTACGCTTATGAAATGTTTAAAGCTGGTTCTTCTATTAAAGGAATGACAGAAGAAGAAATTTTATATAATGATTTTAAAAACTTTAAAATCGATAACGCAAAAATAGGAATTGGTCAAATATTCACATTAAACATTGAAGAAATTAAAAAGAATGAACAAAAGTTCATTGATCTTATTGAACGAGTATCAGCACATAATGATTATGCAGTAGTTGGGCTATTTGTCACAGATATTATGAAAAACGGGTCTTATGTTTATTTTAATACAAAAGCCCAGGAAATTTTTAAAGACGCATTTTATTTAAATGAAATAAAACAAGGTGAATATCTAGATCATATTATTTCTAGAAAAAAACAAATTATTCCAAATATTATGAGAGTCATGGATTAATTCTATGACTTTTTTATTTCCTGGGAAATAAAAAACACACAAAGTTTATGTGTGTTCACTTACTTGTTCTTGAATTACGTTTAACATTTCGATTAAATAATAAATAAAATGTTTTTCTAATTTAACCGTATCCAATGTAATAATTAAGTTTTTACCGCGCATTGAAAAACGAAACATTTTAGAAATATTACTAATTGCAAAGAACAATTGATCTCCTTTTAATTTTAATAATAATACCGCTGGAATTGTAACTTCTATAAAATTTTTCGTTTGTCTCATTTGCTTAATTCCTAAATTAGACGCAATTTTTTCAAACCATTCTTCATACATATAAATTAACATATCGTCTGTAATATGACCAAAACGATCCTCTAAATCATTTCTAACTACTTTTAATTTTTCATAAGAATCAATTGTATTAATTTGCTTATGAATTTCAATTTTTAATTCTTCTTCCTCCACATAATTATTACTAATCGTTGTAGATACATCTAATAATGGTTGTGCTACTACTTCTTCTTCATGATTAACTGTTTTACCTTGCAATTTCTGAATTTCATCATTTAACATTTTTAAGAATAACTCTATTCCAATTGTATCGATAAAACCCGCTTGTTCACTTCCTAAAATATCCCCTGCACCACGAATAGATAAATCCCTCATAGCGATGGAAAAACCACTACCAAGTTCTGTAAATTCTTTGATAACATTGAGTCTTTTTTTAGCAGTTTCTGATAATACACGAGATGCATTATACATTAAATAGCAATAAGCTATTTTATCGCTACGTCCTACTCTTCCACGAATCTGATATAGTTGAGATAAACCAAAGTGATCAGCACCCATAATAATTAAAGTATTCACATTAGGAATATCAATTCCTGTTTCAATGATAGTTGTACAAACTAATATATCGTATTCATGATCAACAAATTTCTGCATGACATCTTCTAATTCATGTTTGTCCATTCTACCATGAGCATATATTACTCTGGCATCAGGTGCTAATCTTTCTATTTCAGCTACTTTCGCGTGCATATCATCTATATGGTTATATAAAATGAATACTTGTCCATTACGTGATAATTCCTTATATATTGCATCTTTTAACAAAGGTTTATTATAGCCAACGACATACGTTTGAACTGGATAACGATTGACTGGAGGTGTTTCTATTAATGATAAACTCCTTACTCCAGCCATTGAAAGTTGTAATGTTCGTGGAATCGGCGTTGCTGATAATGTTAAAACATCAATTGTATTACGATATTGTTTAATTTTTTCTTTATGTTTTACACCAAATCGTTGTTCTTCATCAATGACTAGTAATCCTAAATCTTTAAATTGAACATCATCACTTAATATTCTATGTGTACCTATTAAAATATCTACTTTTCCTTCTTTTAATTGATTCAAAATTTGTTTTGCTTCCTTATTTGATACAAAACGATTCAATAATACGATACGGACAGGAAAATTAGAAAAACGATTCAATGCATTTTGATAATGTTGTTTAGATAAAATAGTTGTTGGACATAAAAAGGCAACTTGTTTTCCACTGAGTACTGCTTTAAACATAGCACGAAAAGCTACTTCTGTCTTACCAAAACCAACATCACCACAAAGTAATCTATCCATAGGATGTGGAGATTGCATATCTTTTTTTATTTCTTCTGCTACTTTCAATTGATCTATGGTTTCTTCATATGGAAAATCTTTTTCGAAAGCCAGCTGCTCTTCATCATCAGGCAAAAAGGCGAAACCAGGTTTTGCTTCACGTAAAGCATACATTTCCAACAATTGACCAGCAATATTTTCAATTTTTTTACGTACACGAAGTTTTGTTTTAGCCCATTCACTACCACCTAATTTATTTAATCGAGGAATACTTCCTTCACTAGATGAGTACTTACTAATAGAGTCAATTTTTTCTACAGGAATATATAATTTATCATGATCTTTATATTCCACCATTAAATAATCTTTTTGTAAACCATTTTTTAAAAGTGTTTTTAAACCTATATATCTTCCAATACCATGTATATTATGAACAATATAATCTCCTATTTGTAATTTGTTAATATCACGTATTTTCGTTCCAAATTTAAAGTTTGTCTTATATTTTACGCGATCTAGTTTTTTATGAAACAATTCATGCTCTGTTAAAACCATTAAATCTCTCATTTGAAAACCTTTTGTAAGTGGAAAAATAATTGCATTTATCTTTCCTTTTACAATATGTTCATCATCAACAAATAAAACATCATTTTCACCGAATGATTCAATAACATGATTTACTTGATAGCGATCTTTTAAAGCTAAAACAATAGTCATTCCCTGTTTCTTTTTTTCTAAAAGAAACGCTCTAATATCATCCATAGTATTAGGTAACATTGAAATATCTTTACTATCAAACTTTTGTAATACACACTTAAAAGAAACATTTTCTACTCCTAGATAATAAAAATGATGTTTTACTTTTCCGTCTAACGCATAAAAATCATGCATATATTTGGTATTACCATCAAGTTCCATACTAATATTATAGTGATAAATTTCATCTAATAAATTTTCATAACTAGCTTTTAATTGTTGATAATCACTATAAACTACCATACAATCTTTTTGATAATCATAAATTGAACTTACATTTCCATATTCAGGCAACAATCTTTGATGTACTTTCTCTATATCTACTGTATTAGAAATTAAAAATTCTGTATTTGGAGATATTGTTACTTTTTCATATTTACTTAATGTATGTTGACTATCTACCTCAAAAGTACGAATAGAATCTACTGTATCTCCCCAAAATTCAATACGAATTGGATAATCCATTCCCGTTGGAAACACATCTATCACAAAACCTCGTACTGCCATTTCTCCTGTTTTATTTACCAAAGTTTCTCGTTGATATCCCATTCGATAAAGTTTTTCTATTAACTCATTCATTTGATACTCACAATCCTGCTGAATTGTTAAAAAATGTTCTTGATATATTTCAGGAGTTGGTAAATATCGTAAATATCCCATTAAATTTGTTACCACGATTTTAGGTTTATCTGTTAAAGCAGTTAACATTGTTTCCAAACGAGTAATTTTAAATTCTGGAGAAATAGCTAATGCCTCACTTGTCAAAAAATCATCCATTGGAAATAGATACACATTATCTATATAATCAGATATCATTTGATAATACTTATTCGCTTCAAACAAAGAACTAGTAACCAACAAAATATTTCTCTTCTTCTTTTTCAATATTTCTGATAGATAATAACAAAATAATTCATCTGTCAAACCCGTTACACCATCTACATGTTCATCAATAGATATATAATTTTCTAGATATTTCATTATATTTCACCTCCTAAACACGGAAAAAAGGACACATTTTTGTATCCAACTACTTTTTATTATACTTATTCATTAAATTATCAAATGACAAAACAAAATAATCATTTAATAATTGGATTCCTTGATCCATAACTTCTTTGATTTTTTTTTGTTCTTCTATCGATAATTTCCCTAGCACATAATCTTTACCATCCATCTTCTTATTATTAGAAATACCAATCTTATAACGATTATATTCATTTGTATGAAGATGAAATTCAATATTTTTTAATCCATTATGTCCACCAGAACTTCCTTTTTTCTTTAATTTTATTTTCCCAACTGGAGTATCTAAATCATCACAAATAATTAATAAATTAGAAATAGGAATTTTATAAAATTTCATAAATTTTTGAATAACTTCACCCGATAAATTAATATATCTTTGTGGTTTTAATAAAATTACTTTCTCCTGATGAATAGATAATTCACAGTATTTCCCACCAAATTTTTCACGATCAAATGATACATGGTGGTATAAAGCAAATAAATCAATTTGATCAAATCCCATGTTATGACGTGTGTTCTCATATTCTTTTCCTGGATTTCCTAATCCTACAATTAATCTCATTTGGGATCCTCCTTCTTATTGTGATAAACTTGATATACTTCATTTTTACTTACACCACGTTCTTTACTTACTTTTTTAATTGCATCCATGGTTGATAACCCTTCTTTAATATATAAATTAACATGTTCTATCATTCCAATTGTCATAGCAGTTTCTGGATTCTTATTTCCTTCTACCAATAACACAATTTCCCCTTTCATGTCTGGTATATAGGTTAAAATTTCTGAAATTGTACCTCGATAAATTGTTTCAAACTTTTTACTTATTTCACGGGCAATACAAATATGTCGATTTCCTAAAATTTCATACATTTGTTGTAATGTCTTAGAAATACGATGTGGTGCTTCATAAAAAATAATCGTATGAGGAAAGTTTTTTAATTGTTTTATTTCCTCTTTTCTCTTACTATCTTTATTATGTAAAAAGCCATAAAAATAAAATGGTTGAGGATCTAAACCTGACATAATTAAAGCAGGAACAAAAGCAGTTGGTCCAGGCAACCCAACAACAGCATATCCATGTTTAATCGCTGTCTGTACCAAAAAATATCCGGGATCACTAATAATAGGAGTTCCACGGTCACTTACAATTCCAACACATTTGCCCTCTTCTAAATAAGAAAGAAATCTACTTTCATTCTTTTCTTCATTAAATTTATGACTAGAATACAATTTCTTTTTTAAATTTAAATGATTTAACAACAAAGACGTTACTCTCGTATCCTCACAAAAAATAACATCTACTTTTTTTAACACTTCAATTGCACGAATTGTAATATCATCTAAATTACCAATCGGTGTGGGAATTAAATACACGATTGCTTCATTTTGATAACTATTTTGTATCATACACCTCATCCATTCATTCGCAAAAATTTTTTTAATTCTTCTGAATATTCATTCTTTTCATTATGAGAATAGATTGGATCTAATATTTTTAATCCTGGTTTTCCATTCTTCATACCCTCTATTAATAATATATTGGCATTTTTACCCTTTTTAGGATAAATCAAAAGTATTTTCTTTGGTTCAATATTATTTTTTCGCATCATAGTAATAATATCTACTAAACGTTCTGGTCTTTGGACAAGAGCTAGTATACCATTATTTTTTAATATTTTTCTACTAATTTTCATAATATCTTCCATTTTTAACATTTTATCATGCCGAGCAATTGTCTTTTGTGGATTATCATTTACAATAGAAGAAGGTTGATATTCAAAATATGGGGGATTACATGTAATTACATCATATTCTTCATGGTCAAATAAAGTTGCATAGTGATTGATATCGTCATGAATAATTTGAATTTGATCTTCTTTATGATTTAATTGAATACTTTTCAAAGCCATTTGATAGACTTCCTTCTGAATTTCAACGCCATCAATATGTGCATTGGTTCGTTCTGATAATATCAAAGGAATAGGTGCATTTCCGCATCCAATATCTAAAATTTTTTTAGCTCTTAAATTCAACGTGACGAAATTTGGTAATAACATGGAATCCAGCGAAAAGGAAAAACATTTCTCATTTTGAACAATCTTTAAATAATTACTTCCGACTAAATAATGTATTTCTTCTTTCATTGTGAACTTACCTCAACAAGGCCTTTTGATGGGATTTCTACTTTATAAGAACGCTTTAAAATATCAATTTCTTTCACTACTCCCGTACCATAATCTGTTTTGACAGTTTGTCCAATTTTTGGCAAATTTTTACGACACTCTTTATAACATTCATTTTCATAATTCAAACAACATAATAATCGTCCACACAATCCATTAATTTTAGTTGGATTTAGCGATATATTCTGATTTTTAGCCATATTAATAGAAACAGATTCAAATTCTGTTAAAAACGTAGAACAACAAAGTCCTCGTCCACACATTCCAATTCCACCAATTTCTTTTGCTTTATCTCTCACTCCTACTTGACGCAACTCAATTCTTGTGTGATAAATAGACGCTAATTCTTTAGCAAGCGCTCTAAAATCTACACGATTATCCGAAATAAAATAAAAGAATAATTGATCGCGATCAAATGTATATACAGCATCTAAAATTCTCATATTTAATTCATATTTTTGAGCCAATTCACGACATTTCCTTAACGCGAATTTCGCTTCATTTTCATTTTTTTCGTGACGTCTGGCATCTTTTCGAGATGCAATACGTACAATATCTGTAATAGGAACTTGAATCTGATCATCAGCTATTTCAAATATATCTGATACTGTTGTACCAAATTGTAATCCTTTTTCTGTTTGTACAATGACAGAAGTATCACGTTTTAAAGGCAATCCATGAGTCGCATAATAGTGTGGTAATCCATTCTTTTTTAATACTACCTTAATTATTTTCATACACACACCTCCTGAAATGATAAAATTAATTGATCAATTAACAAATTATTATTTGCATTTACACGTAAATGACTCTTTAACTCAATTAATGTTTCAATTTTTTTACATATTTGTTTCATTGTATTTTTTACTACTAGTTGTTTTAAAATTTCTTGATAGTCATCCATAAATTCAATTGGTAATCCAACTTTTTGATTAATCATATCTTTATAAAATAACAACATAATTTCTAACCCAAAATCATTTTGTTCTTTATCACGAAAATTGCTTGTCCAAAGCTTATTTTCTTTTAAAATTGCTTGCTCCCCATTATTTTCTAGTTCTTGAATAAATTGAACTATACTATCAATTTGTTCTTTTTTTTCACTACTTTGCACAAATGCTTGATAATCATCTCCGGTTTTTGATAAAAAGAAACCAATTTTTTCTAATGTTGTCAATGAAGCTGAATGTGTCATATCTTTTGGTTTTATTTTAGCCAATGAAATTACCTGACATCTAGAAATAATCGTATCTAATAATTGATACATATTATCTGTAATTAAAATGGCAATAATTCCTGGCTCTGGTTCTTCTAAGAATTTTAAAATAGAATTTGAGGCAGAAGCATTCATTTTTTCTGCATCATTAATGATATATACTTTATTTTTTGATTCAATAGCTTTCATTGAAAATTGTTTTTGTAACTCTTCTAATTGTTCTTTTTTTATCCAAGAGCCATCTGGGGAGATAATTTTTAATTCTGTAAAATTACCATCATCAATTCTTTGACATTGTGAACATGCTCCACACTGTTCTTTATTTGCATAATGATGAGGACATAAAATAAATTTTGCAAAAGCTATCGCAAATTCTAATTTTCTTGGATAATGATTTGCATCAATCAAATAAGCGTGAGAAAATGCTTGCTTTTTCCCGGAATTTTTCAACATTTGATATACTACCCTTTGACTACTTTGAAATTCATCAAGCATATTTTACCTCCTAGTATATAAACAATAATATGATTAAAAAAGATAATAAAGCAGGAAATCCTAATACTGTAATTCCTACGACTGTAATAACATTAATTGGAATTACTATTTCCAAGGGAGACATCACTAAATTAAAACTATATAACAAAAAAACACTAATTATAATACGTTTTAATAATTCATAACTTTTTTTTAAAATGAACATAATTATCACCTAAAAAAACTTATGAGGTGACTAATTTAATTATGTATTTGTTGCCTGTTTTCTAATGAAATTTCTAAAGTAGATGCATCAATATATCCCATATCAGCACCTAATGGAATTCCATAAGCAATTTTACTTACTTTGACATTTTTATCTTCTAACTTTTTGGCAATATACATTGCTGTAGTTTCCCCTTCCACACAGGCTTTTACAGCAATTATTACCTCTTTAATATTCTCTTTTTCAACGCGTTCTAATAAAGATGCAATATTGATATTTTCAGGGCGAATTCCTTCTAATGGAGAAATTAAACCATCTAATACATGATAAGTTCCAAGATAAGTGCCAGCTTTTTCAAAAGAAAAAACATTTTTTGGTTCTTCTACAACACAAATTGTAGAATGATCACGTGTCATATCTTTACATATATCACATATTTCATCTTCTGAAAGATTATGGCATATTTTACAACGAATAATCTTGTGTTTCAAATTTTTTAAATAATCTGCAAAATTATCCAATGTTTCTTCTTCCATTTCTAATAATGCTAATACATATCTTTCAGCAGTTTTTTCTCCCACACCGGGAATTTTTTTAAAACAATCAATTAAATTTTGAATAATTTTTGGGTATTTCATTTTCTAAAATAGACCTGGCATTCCTTGTGTATATTTCCCCATTTTATTTTCTATTTCTTGATCAACTTGTTTCATTGCATCATTTACTGCAATCATAATCATATCTTCTAACATTTCAATATCATCACCATCAAATTGGTTACTATCAATCTTTACTTTTGTTATTTCTTTTTTTCCATTTACTGTCACAGCAACAATTGATGATTTTCCTGTAAACTCCATACCATCAATTTTACTTTTTGTTTCTGTCATTTCTTTTTGTAATTTTTGTGCTTGTTTCATCATTGCTTGTATATTCATTTTATCCCTCTTTCTTAATTATATTCTACAATATTTCCAAATAATTTTTCCATTTCTGATTTCAAATTAGAATCATTTTCAGAAATAGGATCTAAAAATTCAATATCTTGCTCATTCTCTGGCTGATATTCAAATTTTCTTGTTTTGTGATTAAAGTCATTTTTTATTGGCTCCCATTCTTGAGAACTTAAAGAAATTACTTTATATGATTGATGATAGACAGTTGAGACAACATGTTCTATTTGTTTAAGATTTTGATTAAACAAATCACTCATTTTTAAATTATCAAATACTACTATCAAATATTCATCACTAGCAGCTTTCAACATTCCATCCATAAATAATGATACAACGTGGCTATAATCAGGATCTAATAAATAATTTCTCATTTCATTTTGAATTGTATCTCTAAAATGAAGTAATTGTTTTTTATTAAATTTAGATAAAGTATTATTCACACGAATAGTTTTTAGGTGATCCATTTTTTCACATTGTTCTTTTGTGTATCTATTTACACTTTCAGTCTTTATTTTTTCCGGTTTGTTTTCGTTTTTTATTTCATTTTTTTGATCTTTACTATTTCCCGGGAAATGATTTTCAATTATTTTTTCTTCTTTTTCTTTCTGTTCTACTTCATTATTTATCATATCATTAACAGTATTTTGAATAATACACAACTCTAATATTAACTTGGGATTGTTAGAATTTTTCATTTTTTGTATATAATCATTAAAATTAAAAATAATTTTTGTTATTTCAGAAATTGACAATTGATTGGCAATTTCACGATAAATTTCAATATTATATTTTATTATTTCCGGCGCCGTTTTTACAAGTAAAACATTTCTTAAAAATTCGATCATTTCTTCTGTCAATTTAGTCAAATTTTTTCCTTCATCATTATACAAATGGATTAATTCTAAACATTTTTTAATATTCTTTTTAAGCATATTTTCAAAAAAATCTTTTAACTCTTCTTGTGATAAAGTCCCATTCACTTCATGTACATCTTTATCCGTAATTTTGTCCGATGCGTAAGCTATTACTTGATCTAACATACTGAGCGAATCCCTTAATCCACCATCCGATAATCGCGCAATAGTTTCTAAAGCCTTTTCCTCAATATCAATTTTTTCTTTTTTAACAATACTAGATAACAGTTTTACAATTTCTGAAACACCAATTCTTTTAAAATCAAATCTTTGACATCTTGAAAGAATTGTTAAAGGAATTTTGTGGGGATCTGTAGTTGCTAAAATAAAGATAATATGTTCTGGGGGTTCTTCTAAAGTTTTAAGCAACGCATTAAAAGCACCAACGGTTAACATATGTACTTCATCAATAATATATACTTTATATTTCCCAACAGATGGAACTAGATTTACTTTACTTTTTAATTCTCTTATTTCATCTACTCCATTATTAGAAGCAGCATCAATTTCTATAATATCTGTTGATTGCTTTTGGTTCATTTCAATACAGCTATCACACTCATTGCATGGAACACACTCTTTTAAATTTTCACAATTTACTGTTTTGGCTAATATTTTAGCAACACTTGTTTTTCCTACACCTCTAGGACCTGTAAATAAATATGCGTGATTCAAACGATTATGTTCTATTTCGTTTTTTAATGTACGTATAATTGTATTTTGTCCAACCACTTCATCAAAAGTTTGTGGGCGATATTTTCTATATAATGTCTGATACAAATTCAATCACCTCATTTCTTATTACTCAGTATATTATAGCATTTTTCATAATGAAAAGGAATTGATTTCATTTCAATTCCTTTTGTCTTTAAAAAAATTCTTTAATAATTTTTGAGATTCTTCTTTACATATACCACTTATAATAATAGGATGATGATTATTATTTCTATTATTTAATACATTGGAAATACTTCCAACATATCCAAATTTTTCGTTTTCAGTCGCAAAAACTAATTTACCTATTCTAGATTGAATCAATGCTCCTGCACACATCAAGCATGGTTCAAGTGTGACATAAATTGTGCACTCTTCTAAATGCCAAGTTTTCAATTTTTTACACGCTTGAGAAATTGCTAAAATTTCTGCATGTTCTATTGCGTTTTTATTTTGCTCTTTACTATTATGTGCCTTTGCTATTATTTTGTTTTTATATACAATAATAGCACCAACTGGAACATCTCCTTTTTTATATGATTTAAGAGCTTCTTCTAAAGCAATATTCATATATTTTTCATCCATATTATCCACTCCAATAAAAAAGCACACACGTTTAGAGTTCCTTAAGGCTGCTATCTTCCGATCCTGACCTGTTTCAGAAATAAACGTTGTGCATAATCATAGTACATGATTTCTCAAAAAAAATCAATGTTTATTTAGTTTCACGTGGAACATTGTTTATTTAGTTTCACGTGGAACATTGTTTATTTAGTTTCACGTGGAACATTGTTTATTTAGTTTCACGTGGAACATTGTTTATTT
>CASEIJ010000033.1 GCA_949288035.1 uncultured Mycoplasmatota bacterium | reverse complement strand
TAACTGTTCAAAAGCAGTAGTACCATATATGAAAAAACAAGGAGGAGGAGCGATTTTAAATACAAGTTCCATGGTAAGTATTTATGGACAAGCTGCAGGGTGTGGTTATCCAACAAGTAAATTTGCAGTTAATGGTCTTACGAAATCACTTGCAAGAGAACTTGGAAAAGATCATATTCGTGTCAATGCAGTTGCTCCTGGAGTAATACATACTGAAATGGTAGATGTATTACCAAAAGAAATCATTCAACCAATTATTGATAGTATTCCAATTGGAAGAATGGGAGAACCAGAAGATATTGCGAATGCCTTTTTGTTTTTAGCAAGCTCACAAGCAAGCTTTATTACAGGGGCAATCCTATCCGTAGATGGAGCAGGTATGTGCTAAAAAAAAGAGTATTTACTCTTTTTCTTTTAGTTTCCAATATTGATCATACATTTTTTGAACACTATTTTCCAACGTATAATAGTAAAAAATATATGGAATTAACAAACATAATAATAGGAAAAATAGTAATAATAATCCGAAATGACAAAAGGCAATTGCCCCAAGTAAAGATAACATAGAAAGAATTGCAAATATCCCCGTTACAAGTAAGTGAATGAGTCTTTCATGTTGATAAAATTTGATTTGTTGCAAATGATTGGACGTGACTTTAGAAAGATTGTGGATATCTTTTTCTGCTAGTATTTTATCCACAGTATTTATATAATATTTTAATTTTTTATTCATAAGCTCACCTAATTTTATTATACAACAACTGTAAATAAAAAAGAGTAGTATTGTAAAAAAATGTAAAATTAATTATATTTTTCGATTTATTGACATATTTTAAATGTAAACTATGATACAATGACAATAGGTGGAGACACTCAAATTAAGAAGCGGGGTTGTGTAGTGTTGAAACGATTTTATGTTTTGTAAAAGCTTCAATTCGATGATGTCGGTAAGCAAAAAAAGAAGAGTACTCTTCTTTTTTTGTATGTGTTGGCATAAATTTTTAATAGGTGATTAGATGAAAGATGATATTATATTAAATCCTTTTACCATGAGTCTAGATCTAGATAATGAATGTATTGTAAAAAAAGGTGAACCTATCCCTTTTAATGTGATAGAAATCGACAAATTAGATGAGATTACATATGATCAAGATAAAAATCATTTTCAAATTCATCAACCTGGAGATTATTATATCTCATATCAGATGAAAACAGAAAAGCGATATCATATGGATATTCAAGGTAATATTTCCTATTTTGAAGCAGATATTTTTCCTGTAGAAAAAATAAGTCATGGTAGTGGTATTATGACTGCTTCATGTGAAAATGCAACTTTTTATATTGCTTGTATGAATCATGACATTTTCTTTTTAAAAGGCAAACAAGCAACGATTACTATTTTTAGAGTGAGATAATATGTTGTTACGTTTATTTGGTATATTACTTGGATTTGGTCTTACTGTAATAGGCAGTGTATATCTGATTGCTTATTTAAATTTGTTTTCATTGGGGTATAATTTCAAAGATTATGTTCATTTTATATGTGGACAGTTAGAATGTATTTACTTTATTTTGGGTATTCTAATTATGTTACTTTCAATTTATTTACCAGGAGGCAAAAAAGATGAACTATGTATATGATATTTTATTAAACTTTCAGGATTATGCATATGATTTTTATGAATGGAATATCGATGATGAGATTACACACATTAGAAAGGCACCAATGGTACGCATTTCCACGGAACAATTAGAAAAATTAAACCATTATCGTTGTCAAATTACTCAGTCTTTTGTCAAAAAAATAGAAAATAAAGCAGAGCAATTTACTAATCGTAGTGTTGAAAAAATCGCTTATTTATTTCTTGCAACGGATACGAAAAGTATCATTGCCTGCTTATTAAATACAAAAGGAATTGTCGTAAAAAAGAGTAAATTATTAGTAGATGAAGAGGAAGAAGCACTCATGATGAGTAAAAATCTTCCTTTTACAAGTTTTGAAATACATAAATTAAAAAAACGAAAAATAAAAGAATTTGAAACAAGATATGATCAAAGTATGAAAAAACGATTAAAACAAGAAATTTATAAATTAAACAAACAAAATGTTGAAAAGTTAAAATATTTATATTATGAATGTTTTAATGAGAAAGAAGAAGATAGCAAAAAGATTATACAGAAGTTTTATACAGAGTTAAATTGTCATTATCAAGATATTTCTAAGAAATTATTTATGGGCTTAGATTTATTAAAAGTAAATTATTAATGTTTGACAATTACAAAAAACATGATATAATGAAACCATTAACAACCGAGAAGTGGAGAAGTATAAGAGAATTCTGTTTACTAGAAAGCTGGAATGATGGAAGCCAGCAAACAAGAGCTTTTAGAATAACACCATGGAGTTGGGTATCTGAATGATAGTAGGATATCACGTGAACCTGCGTTATGAGGTAAGAGATCAAGGCTACTTGAAAATAGGGTGGTACCGCGCATTTGCGCCCCTATATCAAGTGCTTTTTTATTTTAGGAGGGAATCATATGGATGTAAAAGAATTATATCAGAAATTAGATACGTTTATGGATCAAGAAGTAATCTTAGAAGGGTGGATTCGTAATCATCGTAAACAAAAAGAATTTGGTTTTATTGATTTTTATGATGGTACTTGTTTTGAATCTGTACAATTGATTTATGATAATCAATTAGAAGACTTTGATGATATTCAAAAGTTACGCGTAGGAAGTGCGATTCAAGTAACAGGAATTGTAAAAGAATCTCCAGCTAAGGGACAAAAGTTTGAAGTACATGTTAAAACACTTACATTACTAGGAGATAGTGCTGAAGATTTTCCAATTCAACCAAAAAGACACACGAGAGAATTTTTACGTGAAGTATCTTATCTACGTCCTCGTACAAAGTTATTTCAAGCAGTATACCGTGTTCGTAGTATAGCTGCAATGGCAATTCATACTTATTTTCAAGATCATGGCTATGTTTATTTCCATGCGCCACTCATTACTGCTAATGATGGAGAAGGTGCTGGTGAAATGTTTAAATTAACAACATTGCCACTTGAAAATATACCTAAAACAGAAGAGGGGAAAGTAGATTATAAAAAAGATTTCTTTGGTAAAAAGGTAGGTCTAACAGTAACAGGACAATTAGAAGCAGAAGCATTTGCTATGGCATATAAACGTGTTTATACATTTGGTCCAACATTCCGAGCAGAAGTATCTCATACGAAAACACATGCTTCTGAATTTTGGATGATTGAACCTGAAATTGCTTTTTGTGATTTAAATCAGTTAATGGATATTGAAGAAGAGATGTTAAAATATGTCATTACTTATTGTTTAGAACATGCGAAAAGTGAATTTGAATTTTTTGATCAATTTGTTGAAAAAGGAATTAAAGAAAAATTACAAGCTGTATTAGATAATAAATTTGTACGTGTTTCTCATGAAGAAGTCATTCGTATTTTAAAAGAAGCTCCTGTAAAGTTTGAAAATGAACCAAAAGAAGGAGAAGATCTAGCAACAGAACATGAGAAATATTTAACGGAAGTATATTATAAAGCGCCTGTTTTTATTACAGATTGGCCAAAAGATATTAAGGCATTTTATATGAGATTAAACGAAGATAAGAAGACAGTTGCAGCAGTTGATTTACTAGTACCTGGAGCTGGAGAGCTAATGGGTGGTAGTCAAAGAGAAGAACGTCTTTCTTATTTAATGAGTCGTATGGATGAGTTAAATATGAAAACAGAAGGATTAGAATGGTATTTAAACTTGAGAAAATATGGAGGATGTGTACACTCAGGATTTGGTATGGGATTTGAACGTTTACTCATCTATTTAACAGGTGTAGAAAATATTAGAGATGTTTTACCATTTCCTAGAACACCAGGAAACTGTGAATTTTAAAAGAGAGTTATTCTCTTTTTTTTGTATATTTCTGACAAATATTACCATAATAAAAATGAGGTGACTATTATGAGAAAAATATTATTAATGACACTTTCTTTTCTCTTTTTGGTAACGGGATGTTCTTATGAGAAAACAATGTTAAATACACCAACGAAGAAAGTAGAAATGTTTTTTGCAAATTATCAAACATTAAATGAAGATGTGATGGATGATTTAGATAAAGTAGTAGACGAAGATGAAAGATTTAATACAAAACAAAGAGAATCATACCGCGAACTTATGAAGAAACATTATCAGGCAATTCAATATGATGTAAAAGACGAAAAAATTAACGGGGATGAAGCAGACGTACGGGTTGAAATTGAAGTGATTGACTATTCTAAAATCTTAAAAGATACAGATCGTTATTTACAAGAACATCGTGATGAATTTTTAGATGAACAAGGAGAGTATGATGAAACAAAATATATGGATTATCGTTTAGAACAGTTAAAAGATGCGAAAGAAACAGTAAAGTATGATATGATTTTACACTTAACAAAAGAAGATAAAACGTGGAAAATGGATCCGTTAACAACAGAACAAGAACAGAAAATTCATGGAATGTATGATTATGAATAAAAGCATATTTTTCTTTCATATGCTTTTTTCTTTTGGCATATTTTTAATTAGGTGAGGGTATGAAGAAATTAGGAATAATACTATTAACATTTATTTTTTTACTACCGAGTTCCGTACAAGCTATTACAACAAGTGCTACTGCTAGTATTTTAATGGATATGGATTCAAAAAGAATTATATATGAAAACAATATTCATGAAGTGCGTAGTGTTGCTAGTATTTCTAAAATTATGACGGCTACGTTAGCTATAGAAAGTGGTAAATTAGATAAACAGGTAAAAGTAAATGATGTTGTATTAAAAGCCTATGGATCTGGTATTTATATTAAGCCAGGAGAAAAATTAACATTAAAAGATCTAGTATATGGTTTAATGTTACGCAGTGGAAATGATGCAGCTTTAATGATTGCGGATTATGTGGGAGGAAGTGTTTCTAAATTTGTAGAGATGATGAATCAAAAAGCAGTGGAAGTGGGGATGAAAAATACAACTTTCCACAACCCAAGTGGATTAGATGAAGGAGAGGAAGTAGGAAATTTTTCGACAGCTTATGATATGGCAATATTAACTAGTTATGCTATGAGAAATAAAGAATATCAAAAGATTGTTGGAACGAAAAAATATACGTTAAAGACCAATAAAAATACTTATATTTGGTATAACAAAAATAAATTATTAACGAATTATAAATATACCACTGGTGGGAAAACAGGATTTACTAAAAAAGCACGTCGTACCTTGGTATCTACAGCTAGTAAAGATCATTTAAATTTAGTAGTTGTTACATTAAATGACGGAAATGATTTTCAAGATCATGAAAATTTACATGAATATGGATTCTCCAATTATAAAAAATATCGTTTATTAAAAAAAGGAACGGTAAAAATAGAGAATGAAAAATACTATAAAAATGAGACACTGTATATTAAAAATCATATTGATTATCCCCTTCGTGAAGATGAAAACCAAAGTGTTAGATTATCTTTTCAACTAAATCATAAAAAACAGTTAAAAGATGGGGGAAAGGTAGGAGAAGTTCATGTGAAAGTAGGAGATGAAGTCGTATTAAAAGAATCGATCTATGTGAAAAAAGAAAAAACTAAGAAAAAAGGATTGTTCCATCTATGGTAAATAAAATATGGGCGCTTTTTTTTATCATTGGTATAAGTGTGAGTATGATAACTGGTAAGTTAGAAAATTTAAATGAAGTATTATTAGGTAGTGCGAAAGAGTCATTAGATATGATATTAAAATTATTTCCACTTATGGCTCTGTGGTTAGGAATTACAAAGATTGCTTCTGTATCAGGATTACTGAATAAAATGTCTCGTATGATGAGTCCTATCTTAGGAAAATTGTTTCCGGAAATACCAAAAGGTCATGAATCACTTAGTTTAATTACTTCAAATGTAATTGCTAATTTCTTTGGTTTAGGAAATGCTGCTACTCCATTTGGATTAAAAGCAATGCAGAAATTACAAGAGATAAATCCAAAAAAAGATACAGCAAGTCGCAGTATGATTACTTTTTTAGTATTAAATACAAGTGGACTGACATTAATTCCCACAACGATTATTTCTTTAAGAATGATGTATGATAGTAAAAATCCAACGGAAATTGTACTAGCGTGTATTCTTGCAACAACATGTTCTACTGTTGCTGGAATGTGTATGGATCGTTTTTTAGCCAGAAGACATAGGAGGCGTCCATGATTCAACTGATTTCTAATTTAATTATTCCAATTTTTGTTTTAGGTGTTATTTTATATGGAATACTGAAAAGAGTAGATGTTTATGATACTTTTATAGATGGAGCAAAAGAATCATTTGATATGGTATTAACGATGTTTCCATCATTGCTTGCAATGATTGTAGGGGTCAATGTCTTTATGAAAAGTGGTGTCATTGAATTTTTCTTTCAATTGTTAAAACCTATCTTTGAATTTTTACATTTTCCATTAGAAGTATTTCCTATGGCAATTATGAGACCAATTAGTGGAACTGCTAGTTTAGCTATGTTAAGTCAAATCTTTCATAATTATGGACCAGATAGTTTGATTGGACGTCTCGCATCGATTATTCAAGGATCCACAGACACAACATTTTATGTCATTACACTTTATTTTGGAGTCATTGGTATAAAAAAAATAAGGTATGCATTATGGGCAGGATTATTTGCTGATTTAGCTGGTATTCTAGCAAGCTTATTACTTGTTGGTATTCTATTTCATTAGTTGTCAATTTATATAATTTATGTTATTATCGTGTTTAGTAAATGTGGTGATGAGATGGAAAGATTACAAAAAGTAATAGCGAATTCAGGTTATTGCAGTAGAAGAAAAGCAGAAGATGAAATCAAGAAAGGTCATGTCACAGTGAATGGCAAAATTGTTGTTGAATTAGGTACAAAAGTAGAAAGTACAGATGTCATAGAAGTAAATGGAACAGTAATCAGAAAAGAAGAACAAAAAGAATATATTTTATTTTATAAACCTAGAGAAGTAATTACTTCTGTACATGATGATAAAGGAAGAACAACCGTATTAGATTATATAGATTCCAAAGTACGTATTTACCCAGTAGGAAGACTTGATTATGATACAACAGGACTATTACTTCTTACCAATGATGGAGAATTAGCCAATTTATTAATGCATCCAAAAACAGAAATTGAAAAAGTATATGTTGCTAAAGTAAGAGGAATTTTAACGGGAACAGAAATCAACAAATTAAAAAATGGAATCGTAATAGATGGCAGAAAAACATCACGTGCAAAAGTAAAAGTTAGAAAAATTGATAAAAAGTCACAAACAAGTATTATAGAAATTACAATTCATGAGGGAAGAAATCATCAAGTAAAGAAAATGTTTGAACATGTTGGACATGAAGTATTAAAGTTAAAAAGAGAACGTTTTGCGTTTTTAGATTTAAAGGGATTACATTCTGGTGAATATCGTTATTTATCTATTAAAGAAGTAAAAAAATTATATGCTCTTGTGAATAAGTAATTTACATAGTTTGACAATGGCATAAGAAAATCATAAAAAAATATTGTATTTTTTTTAGAATCATGATATAGTTAAATTACTTAATAGGATAGTCATTTTTGCACTAATTATTTTTGATCTGTGTATACTTATGAAAGATAATTTTTTAGTAGATTTTTATTAATCTATGAGGCAATTACAAAGATTATTTATATGATTTTTGTTCGATTTTCTATCGTTTATCAAGCTATTAAGTAATGTACGTGCATGTGGAATCTTGATAACAGTTATCATTTATAACTGTCATTATAACTGATAACTAATTTACCACGAAAAAATAAGTTGTTTGACAGGCAACTTATTTTTTTTGTGATTTCTTTTGATTTCATTGCGAAAATAAGGAAAATAGGTTATACTATTGTTAGATACTAGATAATACCGCGTACGCAATCGCATAATCTGTTTCATACGAAAGAGATATTTGAATTTGTGGTTGTTGTTGTCCTTGAATCATAACATATGGTTTTCCAAGGTCATCGTTTAGTATCTCAATCGAATTTAAGTCATTGTTGTACTTAGAAAGGGCTTTGACAATTGCTTCTTTGGCGGCAAAACGAGTTGCTAAATAGTAAATATCACAATTTCTTTTCTGATATTCTATTAACTCTTTTTCGCTATAAGTATGCTTTAGAAAAGCTGGTGTTGTTGTTAGGATATGTTTTAATCGTTCGATTTTTAATATGTCACAACCAATTCCTTGAATCATAATTATCACCTTTTTAAGTATAACATAATTTGAAAGAAAGGAGAATTACGATGCGTGATGAAATTTTGAAAAAGTTGATCGAAAAAACTGCAAAAGTAATGCGTGTTGATCCATCAACATTATCTGAGAATACTAACATTAAAACAGATCTTAACTTAAAAAGTTTGGAACTTGCTGGAATTATTTCAGAATTTGAAGAAGAATATGATTGTTATATCAAATATACTGAATTGATGCATGCAGAAACAATTGGACAAGCTGCAGATGCCATTGCTAAAATGGTAGGTTAGTTATAAAAAAGAATAGAAAGAAGGGTTTAAATGGAAGAAAAGAATAATGATATGGCATTGCCAAAAGAATTGCCAAAAAGAGAAGAGAAAGTCGTAAAGGTAGATTTTCCAGACGGAACTTCATGTGATGTTATTTTTTCAAAATTAACACAGCCAATTCCAAAAGAAGAGTATATGAAGTTATCTCGTGAAGAGATGGCCAATTACTGTATTGAAGTACCAGTAAATACAACGGAATATTACGTAGATGATGAAGAAAAGATTTTGTGTTTACAAGATCAACCAGTAAAAATGCGTGATGGCGTTACAATTTATGCGGATATTTATATGCCAAAAACAGCATTAAAAGATCCAGTTCCACTGATTGTTAGTTGGTCTTTCTTTGGAAAGCAACCATGGCATCAACCAGTACAAATTTTTAGACCAATGGGAGTACCTACCGGTGCGATTTCTAAAGTATGTAAATTTGAATCATCTGATCCAATGTTCTGGTGTTATCAAGGATATGCAGTTGCGAATGTAGATCCTCGTGGAATTGGTAATTCCGAAGGAGATCAAATTCAATTTAGTACCCAAGAAGGTAGAGATGGATATGATTTTGTAGAGTGGGCTGCAGCACAAAAATGGTGTAATGGTAAAGTAGGATTATTTGGTAATTCTGGTGTTGCAATGAGTCAATGGCGTATTGCGGCAGAACAACCACCTCATTTAGCATGTATTGCTCCATGGGAAGCAACAGGAGATCAATACCGTGAAAGTATTATGGAAGGTGGAATTCCTGGATTATTTGGTGGTTCTATCGTTGTAGCTGCTCAAGGAAAAGGATGGATAGATAATACACTTGCTATGGCTAAAAAAGAGCCATTTGTAACAAGTCCATATTGGCAAGATAAAATTCCACATTATGAGAACATTCATGTACCAGCATATGTTACTTGTAACTGGAATCATTTCCATCTAAGAGGATCATGGGAAGGATTTAATAAAATTAAATCTAGAAAAAAATGGATGAGATGTCATCAAGTATTTGAATGGCCAGATACTTATAATCCAAAATGGTTACAAGATTTAAAATTATTCTTTGATCGTTATTTAAAAGGAATTTACAATGGTTGGGAATTAACACCAACAATTCGTATGGAAGTAATGGATGCATTTGAATATCCATATCAAACTGGTAGACCAGAAACTGAATTCCCACTTGCTAGAACACAATATAGAAAATTATATTTAAATGCTGCAAATGGAAAATTAGGAGATGCACCAGTGAAAAATGAAGCATCTGTAAGTTATGATGGACAAACAGGTTTAACAAACTTTGATTATACATTTAGAAAAGATACAGAACTTACTGGATATATGAAATTACGTCTTTGGGTAGAAGCAAAAGGGCATGATGATATGGATTTATTCATTACCATCAAAAAATTATCTACTAAAGATGAAGAATTACCTGTTACAATTTTTGGAACAGAAAGACATCCAGGAGCATGGGGAAAATTACGTGTATCTGCACGTCATTTAGATGAAGAAAAATCAACGGAATACCAACCAATTCATACTCATGATCGTGTAGAAAAATTAAAACCTGGTGAAATTGTTCCTGTTGACATTGAAATTTGGCCATTAAGTAGAATTTGGCATAAAGGACAAAAATTACGTATCCAAATTGCTGGACGTTATATTCGTGATGAATGGTTTGAACCACTTGTATGGTTTGCAGATAATAAGGGAGAACATATTATTCACACAGGAGGAAAATATGATTCTTACTTAGTAATTCCTGAAATTCCACCACGTTATGAAGATGGAGATTATATCTACAGATAATATGAAAAATACGTTAATGGAACGAATCTATGCAAAGGCAAAGGCAAATCCGAAAAGGGTTGCCTTTCCTGAAGCAGCAGATTTAAAAATGCTACAAGCGATGGTGGAAGTAGCACAAAATGGATATGCCAATGTTGTTGTAGTTGGTAATATAGAGGAAGTAAAAAAACTAGTAAGTGAAAATAAAATAGATGATTCTAAATTTGAATATCTAGATCATATGGATGAGACATATCAACAAGATGTGTTAAAACGTTACTTACAATTACCAGGAATTATTTATGGCGAAAAATCATTAACACGCCGTATGAAAGATCCATTAAATTTTGCGCTTATGATGGAAGCAGTAGGAGATGTTGATGTTACATTTGCTGGAATATCTAGTAGTACTGGAGAATTTATCTTTGCTGCTCAGACTATCATCGGTTTACAAGATAACTTAGATACAATTTCTAGTGTTGGAATTGCGGAACTTCCTAATTTTACATTTACAAATGGGACGAATATCATTGCAGTAGGAGATTGTGCAGTATGTACCAATCCAAGTGCCAATGAGTTAGCAAGTATTGCAATTGCTGCTTGTGATACCGTGCGTGCAGTAACAGGATTTGAACCGAGATGTGCAATGTTATCTTATTCTACATGTGGATCAGGAAGTGGAGAATTAGTAGATAAAGTTGTAAGTGCTATTAAAATAGCCAAAGAACGTCGACCTGATTTAAAAATTGATGGAGAATTTCAATTAGATAGTGCAATTATTCCAGAAGTTGCTAAAAAGAAAGTAAAAAGAGAAAGTGAAGTTGCGGGACAAGCGAATATTTTAATATTCCCAGATTTAAATGCTGGAAATATTGGAGTAAAATTAATTCAAAGATTTGGAAATGCTGATGCATATGGACCATTATTACAGGGATTTAAGAAAATTTGTAGTGATTGTTCTAGAGGGGCACCCGTATCTGAATTAGTTGGAAATATTGCTATTTCTGTTGTTCGAGCAGGAGAATTAGAAAATGGTAAAAACTAAATTTCGTGTTTTAGCAATCAATCCTGGAAGTACTAGTACAAAAATTGGATTATTTGATAATGAAATATTAGTATTTAAAAAGAGTATTGAACATAGTGCAAAAGAATTAGAAAAGTTTAAAGATATTAGTGATCAATATGATTTTCGTTTAAAAACAGTGATTCAAACACTGGAAAAAGAAAAAATTGATATGAGTTCTATCGATGCATTTTCTGGACGTGGAGGATCTTTACAATGTTGTAAAGGTGGTACTTATTTAATTAATGATTTAATGTATCGTGATGCAAAAGAGATGAAAATTGTAAAACATCCTTCAGCATTAGGTATTGTCATTGCTAAAAATTTAGGAGAACAATATAGAAGACCATCTTTCTGTGTGAATCCACCAGATGTAGATGAGTTTATTACAGAAGCACGTATTACAGGGATTCCAGATATTTATCGTGAGTCTCGTATTCATGCATTAAATCAAAAAGAAATCGCAATTCGCTATGCGAAAAAAATCAGAAAACAATATCAAGATTTAAATTTAATTATTTGTCATATTGGTGGGGGAATTAGTATTGCTGCTCATCGTAAAGGAAAAATGATTGATTGTAATGATATTGTGAATGGTGATGGTCCAATGACACCAAATCGTAGTGGATTTTTACCTGCTAAAGCAGTATTAAAGATGTGTATGAGTAAAACATATACAGAACAAGAAATTAAAAACTACATTGGTAAAAATGGGGGATTAATGGCATGGCTAGGAACCAATGATATTCGAAAAGTCCATGAAATGATAAAAAAAGGAAATAAAAAAGCTAAAATTATTTTAGATGCGATGATCTATCAAATTGCAAAACAAATTGGAGCAATGTATGCTTCGTTAAAAGGAAATTGTTCTGCTATTATTTTAACTGGGGGAATTGCTAATGATGCATATGTTGTATCTAAAATAAGAAATTACTGTAAAACGATGGCTAAGATTGTTGTAATGCCTGGAGAATTTGAATTAGAAGCATTAGCAGCAGGAGTCATTCGTGTTTTAAACCATAAAGAAAGGTCATTGACTTATACAGGAGTACCTGTATTTCAGTCATTAGAGGAGTTATATGAAAAGTAAAGATATCGTAAAACAATTATTGCCGGGATTAATTATTGGATTTTTTCTCGGATTTGGTTTAATTTATTTAGTTGGAGTCGATAAAGAAAACTTAGTACCAAATATTTTTGGTGGTATTATGAGTTGTGCTGTTCCAACATTATTAAATGGAATTGTTGTACTAAAAGGTACTGCAAAAGTATTAGATAGAAAATTATCAATCGGAAAAGCATTTTTAAGAAATATTCCATATATCATTATTGCTGGAATTTTAGGATTCTTATTCGCATATGGATATTTAACTGTATTATTAGATATCGATCTTCGTACATTTAGCCGTGTTGGAAATGCGTTATTATTTGCGGTAGTAGGAGCACTCATTTCAACATTACTTGCTTATTTTACATTAAAAGGATATGAAAAAGCAGTAAAATATACAAGGAGAGAAAAATAAAAAGCCATATGGCTTTTTATTTATAAAACAATGAATCAAAAAAGAAAAAAACTAATTGCGATTATGTTACTTAGTATGTATTTACTATCTTATATGGCAATTACTCCGATTGTTGCAAGTATATATCACGATTTTCCTAACACTTCTTTAGAACATATTCAAATCATTGTTACCTTTATTCCTTTATTTTCAGTAATTACTATGTTTTTATGTACGCCATTATCTAAAAAGATCAGTATGAAACATATTGGAGCACTAGGACTATGTTTCATTGCGATTGGAGGAATCATTCCTGTTTTATTCCATCGTTATTTATGGCAAGTTTATCTTTCTAGTATTTTGTTAGGGTTAGGAACAGGACTTGTCAATGTCATCAGTTCTACTTTAATTTCTTATTATTTTACAGGTACTGATAAAATGAAAGTAATGGGATATCAATCTGTCTTTGTCAGTGTTGGAGGTACTTTATTTTCTTATTTAAGTGGTATACTTGCAACCATTCATTGGACAACCTCATATCTTTGTTATTTAACCGCATTGTTTGCAATTGTCATATTGTTATCCTTTTTACCAAATGATAAATTAGTACAAGAAAAGAAAAAAAAGAAGAAATTACCATTACGATTATATTGGTTAGGTATTATTTCTATATTATTTTTTATCGCTCTAAATATATTTAATACCAGTGTTGCGGTATTACTAGAAGACTTAGGTTATTCTTCACAGATAAGTGGTTTAGCAACTGCTCTTTATACATTGATTGGTATTATAGCAGGTATGATTTTAAATAAAATTGTAAAAGTGATGAAACAACATACGTTAACATTTGCTTGTTTTCTAGCCACAATTGCACTATTACTAATTTCTATGAACCAAGTGATATTTATTTTTATAGGTTCTGCGCTCTTAGGTTTCTCATTTGCTTCTCGTAATCCAGCAGGAATTACATTTTCAGCGAATATGGTAGAGGAAGAACAAAGTGCATTTGCGATTGCGATTTTTAATGGTGCTGGTCAATTTGGATGTTTTTTATCTCCGTATGTGATTCGTATATTACAAACTCCATTTTCGAATGGAATGGCAAGCTCTTTTTTCATCGCAGCGATGATTATGGCAGTTGTAACATTACTTCATTTTGTTTTAAATCCAATTCAGAAAGATGATATGGCATGATTGTAAGAGGAACGATTACAGTACATAAGAAAAAAATCGCATATACTTATGTACATGAGAATTATGATACATTGGTCTTATTATTACATGGCTTTGGCAGCGATCAAGAAGAAAAAGGTAATTTTGAAGAATTATCTAAACAATTATTAGAACATGGAATGGATTCTTTACGTTTCGATTATTTAGGTCATGGAAAGTCAGAGGGAAATACAGAAGATGTAACGATTTCTTCTGTATTACAGGAAGCAAAGGTATTGTTGCAAAAATACCCACATAAAATGGTAGATGTTGTTGGAGTTTCCTATGGTGGAGGAGTTGCTACGATATTGGCTAATGAAATAAAGATTGAGCGGATGGTATTGTGGAGCCCATTAATAGACTATGAAAACAATATTATGCATCCTCAGAATCATTTCTGTAGAGAATTTTTAGGAGAGGAAGCAATCAAACAAATTCGTGAAAATGGATATGCGATTTTCGGCGTAGATGGCGTTAAATTTAATATGAATATATTTCACGATGCGAAAAAATATCACCCCAAAGAAATATTAAGCCATTATCATAAACCAGTGAAAATAATTCACGGAACTAGAGATATTATTGTCCCTTATCAGCAGTCGTTACAACTTCAATCAAATCATATTGAAGTACAACTAATAGAGGGAGCTTCTCATTGCTTTTATGATGAATTTCATCAAATCGTCATACAACAAACAATTGATTTTTTAACAAAAAAATAAAAAGGATTTCCTTTTTATTGTTCTTCTATCGTTTCTTGAATGGCTCCCACAGGACAAAGATCAATTGCTTCTTTGGCTTCTTCTAATTGGTCTTCATTTAAGTTTTCTTTTTCTTTTGCAAGTCCATTATCATCCATTTCAAAACAATCTGGGTAGCTACCAAAACAAGCTCCACAACCAATACATATATTTTGATCTACTTTTACTTTTTCCATTTTCATCACCCAGTTCATTATACAAAAATACAATGAAAAATACAAGGAAATGGTTTCAAAAAAAGTCGAATTATGTTATGATAATAATACGAGGTGATGTAGATATGGCAAGTCGTATGGATCGATACCGTAATCAAGAAGTAGAGACAACTGGTATGCGTACGAAACGAAATGAACATTTATATGCCAGAGTAGAAGCGCCTCTAGAATATTCTAGTGTAGAAGGTGTAGCTAGAATTGATAATACAAGTTCTGTCGATATTAATAAAATTAAAGAATTGTTAATGAGAGAAGAAGAACCAAAGAAACGCGTACATCCAATTGTAGAAGAAACAAAAGATCTAGACGAAACAGGAGAGATTGCAACTTTCCAAGACTTGGATGAGAAAAATTATGATATTAGAGATATTTTAAATAAAGCAAAAGGGGAAAGAGAAGAAGATAGTGATGATCGTTATCGTTCATTACAAGATACAGGATATGATATTTTAAAAAATATTAAAATTCAAAATCAAGAACCAGAAATCAATGAAAAAGACTTAAAAAAAGTTGGTGATACAACTTTAAGTTTATCTATGTTTGATAGTTTACGTGAAGATCAAGATCAGGATGAATCAAAAACGATTCAAGACTTATTAGCATTGGAAAAAGAAACATATCATAAAGAAGAAGAAGATGATGATTTTGAAGAAGAAAGAACCTTGGATAATTCGTTTTTTACTTCTAGTTTAAATTTTAGTGATGAAGATTTTAATGAGTTAAGTGATGAATTAGAAGAACCAAAGAAAAAAGGAAATTTATTTTTGAAAGCAATTTTATTCTTAGTGATGGTAGCTTTAACAACCGCAGCAATTTTCTTTTTAGCAAATTATTTAAAGTAAAACGTTTTCTATTTTGTAGAAAACGTTTTTTACATCTTTTTTCGCATTGTGATCAATCGTAAATAAGTGATACTTGGTATTACTAGAAAGAAGAAAACTAAAAGAAGTGGAAAGTAGTTTGTGAGGAAGTAAAAACCTTCAGTGTTATTAGCAAAAATAGTGGTACTAAAATAAGTAATCATAATGCAGACAAGTATTTGGATAAATATAAATAATTTGTCTTTTTGAATTTGAAATGTTCTTTTAATTCCTTCTGTTACAAAGTAAAGACAGAAGGTAATAGAAATAAAGAAATCAAATATCCATCGAAATGCTAAAGTACTTTCGATTCGCTCTAATACTCCTATAATACTGACACGTTTTAATATGTGAAATTCAGGATATTGATAAATTAATGTCATTTTAATACCAAATACGGCAATTGTAAAAAATAGAGCCGAAAAAGTAAATAAATGAATGAGAAAATAACCTATTTTCCAAGATGTTTTCCAGTTTTTCTTATCACGTTGTGCAATCTGTTTTTTTGGTATAATTGTAATTAGAAATAAAATTAAGGTACAATAAGCAAAATAGTGAAAGCTAGCATTTAAAATACTAGATACAGGAGTTGTAAATAGTGGTCTAAAATTATACCAGTGAACTTGTCCCATTAATCCAAAAATACTAATGAAGTATAGTATGAGAGAAAAAATAATTAATATCATAGAAACTCTTGCAATCCCTTTTAATCTTCTAATTAGTAAATAGAAGATTGGAATAATAAACATAATTGCGATAAATAAAGTAGGTGTTTGGTATAAATATTGAGAAGAAATAAAGATAATTAAATTCCAAAAAACAATGGTTCCTAGGAAAAAGACAAAGATGATGAGTAATAGATTAATTATTTTTCCTATTTTCTTACCAAAGGCATGGATATTTAATTCCATGATACTAAAATTGGGATTATAATTCATAAGATATTGGTACAGTAAAAATGGAATGATTCCAAGTAATGCTCCAAGGAATAAGCCAAAGATACTATCTTGTTTGGCAATTTGAACTAACATTTCCATAGCAAGTCCCATAAAACAAGAGCGGATTAGAAAATAAGAGATAATTGATACTTGTTCTTTACTTAGTTGTTTTTCCATACATTTCCCTCCTTATTGTCTGTTCTAAAGATCCTTTTGTTTCTAAATCTATATGAACTTTTACATTCATTTTTACTTTTGAATATTCTTCTTCATCCCAATGTAGTTCTATATTAGAATAGTATTTTGGATATTTCTGATAAAAGAGATTTCCAAAACCAAAGATATCACTTTTAAATTCATTTTGTGTTATATGAATGGTATGAAGTATTTGTTTTTTGATTCTTTCTTCTAGTAATTGATTGATTTCCGTTATGATCTTTGGATCACTTAAATTGATATTGCTGTTAATTTCATTAATGGCTGCTGTTGCTTGTAATGAGATATTCATTATAGGTTTATTATTTTTTAGAGCAGCTTTTCTTTTAATGTTAAAATTTGATAAATGAAAGACAATACGATTATTTTTGTACTGAATACTTTCTAACGAATAAGATGTTCTACGATTTAGAATATTAATCATACGACTTTCATCTTCACTGACATATCCTAATAAATTTGTATTACGAAAGATAGCCAGGGTGTCTAATTTTAATTTGGTTTTAGGGTCTGTACTTTCTAGATTTTGTTGTTTTTCTCCTTCTTTCACACTTCCTGTAATTGTAATAGTTGGTAGAGTTGGATTAATGCCAGGTGTTAACATAGATGCGATAAACTCACTATAGGTTAAGTCAGTAGAAATCCCTTGATAAGTAGATGTGTTTTTTAAATTCATAGAAACACTTTGTGATGGGTATGATTCTAGTGGAGAAGTAATTTTTAAAACATCTTCTGCTTTCGCATCTCTTGCAATCACAATATAAAAATTTTTTCTACTCTCTGGACTACGAATTAAAATATCCGATATTTTTTCAATTTCATTTTTCGCAATATTTTCATCAATCACAACAACGGCTAAATGACCTATGTATAATTGTTTAGGACTTTCTAAATCAATATTGTAGAAAGCTTCCATGACAGTGTCACCTTTTCCTTCATAGACAATGGTTTGACTTTGGCCTTCTTTACTACTAGCTTCTTGTTTTTTAGAATTAGCAATCAATACGCCAATGGTATATTGATTTTCATTTTTATCAATACTGAGGCCTGTCACGATCGCTAGATTTTCTAATTCGTGATAGTTATAACATCCTGTTAATAATAGAGAAAAGATACTAACAAAGAGGAATAAAAATAATTTCTTTTTCATTTTTTCACCTCCCAATTTAATCTTCTTTTGTTTTTATAAGATAAGTAACGGGGTCTATCTTTTATTTTGGTTTTTATTTTTAAGAATAAAGCATCACTTTGCTCTTTGAAATAGAAAGGTGCGAAAGGTGTTAAATAAGGTATACCAAAAGTTTCTAGCGTAGATAGATGGGTAATTAATAAAATACTAGCAATGACAACGCCAATCATACCACACATAGAGGCAAAGAGAATAAAGATAAGACGCCACCAACGGAGTGCATTTACCATATCGATATCTGAAAATAAAAGACCTGCAATGGATGTAATAGCGACAATAATGACAGCAAAAGGACTGACAATCCCTGCATTTACTGCGGCATCACCTAAAACAAGTCCTCCTACAACACTAATGGCTGTTCCCATTTTAGATGGCATTCTAAGATCACATTCCCGTAGTAGTTCAAAGGTAATACCTAACATAAGTATTTCAATTGCTGTAGGAAAGGGAACGCCTTCTCTTTGGACGGCAACACTAATAAATAATTTATCAGGTATCATCTCTGGATTATAGGTCATAATGGCAATATATGCAGCAGGAACAAGAAGCGTAATGAAAAAGCCAAATATTCTTAAAAAACGGGAGAAATTAACATTATATGATTTTTGATAGTAATCTCCAGGTGTATGAATAAAATCAATCAATAGTGTTGGGAAAATAAGCACAAATGGGGTATTTTCTACTAATATGGCAATTTTTCCTTCTAATAAAAACCCACATACAAAATCAGGTCTTTCTGTACTCATAATTTTTGGAAATACTGATTTTTGTGAATTTAAAAAACTACGTAAATTTCCACTATCTAAAATTCCATCAATATCAATTTCTTGTAATTTCTTTTTTATTTTCTCAACTCTTTTTTGATCTGCCACATCACTTAAATACGCTAAATTAATTTTTGTCTTGGTTCTACGACCGACAAATAATTCTTCAAAATACAAGTTGGGATCTTTAATACGTTTACGAATCAGTCCCTGATTGACAACAATATTTTCTGTAAAACTATCTTTCGGACCACGTAATGATGTTTCTGTATTCGACTCTTGAATCCCTCTATCTAGTGTACTTTTTGTTTCCACAACAATGGCTTTATTTTCTCCCTCTACTAAAATTGCAGTAAAACCATTTACTAAGTGATAAAAAAGATCTTGGTAAGTGGTTATTTCTTTGATCGTTCCATTGTATAAATGGTTATATAATCCTTGAAATAGTTGTTTTTCACTGACAGTATGATCTTCCATAATTTCCATAATACTATGTATTAAAATATCACTGATCTTATCATCACTACTAACACTTTGTAAAAATAAAATACCAATTTGAAACTGATCTTGTATAATTTTTCTCGTTTTAATGTCACTACTTTTTCCATTCATTTTTTGAATGGTAGTAAATACTTGATCAATACTTTTTTCTATCTTTTTCATATTATCCCTCTATTTTATTGTGAACAAAAATAAAGAAAATATTTGGAAATTTCAAAAAAATAAAAGAATACATGATACAATGAATGTGAGGGATGTATATGGAATTTCAAGTAGAAATTGTAAGATTAGATGACCAAGGTAGAGGCATTGGCTATATCGATGGTAAAATTGTTTTTGTTGAAAATGCATTACCACAAGAAGTAGTACGTGTTTTCATTACCAAAGAAAAAAAGAAATTTTATGAAGCAAAGGTCATAGAAAGAATTGTTACAAGTATGAACCGTGTTATACCTAAATGTATCTATTACGAGACTTGTGGTGGTTGTAATTTAATGCATCTTACTTATTGTAAGCAATTAGAATATAAAAAAAATAAAGGAATTCAAATATTAAAGAAATTTGCTGGTATTGAACTAAAAAATCCAGATATGATTGCAAGTGATAAATTCTATTATCGTAATAAAATAGTATTTCATGTGAAAGATGGGAGATTAGGGTTTTATCAAAAAGAAAGTCATCAATTTGTAGAAATTGATAAATGTTTATTGGTACATCCAACTATCAACCAGTTATTAACAGAATTAAAAGGAGCTACGTTTTTAAAGTCTGTGGAAAAAGTGATGATTCGAACATTTCAAGATGGATTAGAAACTCAAATTGTTTTTTATCCACAGGAAAATTTAAAAGAAGAAGAAATTATCCACAGGATAAAAGATTTTGTTACTTCGATTTATGTGGATAATAGATGTATTTATGGAAATAGAGAAATATTGGAAAAAATAGGGGATAGGAATTATTTAGTAAGACCTGAGTCTTTCTTTCAAGTTAATACAAAGATGACAAAAAAACTATATGATGAAGTAAAAGAAAAGTTGGAACCTAGTAAGGATGATATCATCTTAGATCTTTATTGTGGTGCTGGAACAATTGGACTTTACATTGCTCCTTTTGTCAAGTATGTGTATGGTGTAGAAATTGTAAAAGAAGCCATCGTGAGTGCGAAAAAGAATCAAGAAATCAATCGTACTAAGAATATAGAATTCTATGTGGGAGATACCAAAACAATCTTAGAAAAATTCCATTTACAGGCTAATAAAGTGATTGTTGATCCACCACGTAGTGGGTTAGATCAAAAGACTAAGGAATATCTTTTAAAACTACAACCACACCGCATCATTTATGTTTCTTGCAATCCAGTTACACTAGCTCGTGATATCAAGGATTTAGGAACTAAATATCAGTTTGAAACAATCACATTTGTCGATATGTTTCCTAATACAGATCATATTGAAAGTGTATGCTTATTAAAACTAATATAAAATATATGGAATTCTAAAAGTATCTATGAGAAAATTCGGAAATTTCGAATTTTTTATTCGCATCAAAATACCACACCAATGGTGTGGTTGAAATTCTAATTTTGGAAATGTAGATGATTCTACATTTTTATTTATAAAGTAATGTAATTTTTCTTCCTTTTGTTTCGATAAAGCCTTCTTCTTTTAAATATTTTAATTCTCTTGACATAGCACTCCTGTCAACTGCAATGTAATCTGCTAATGTGGTATAACTAAATGGTAAGTAGATGATTTTTGAACCGTGTTTTTTCGCATAAATGTTAAAGTAGGAAAGTAATTTATCACGGATTGTTTTCTTTGCTAGTATTTCGATTCTTTCGTTTTTTTCTTCTATTTTATTTGTCGTAATCTCTAGTAGGTTTTTAATGAATTGATTAAAGTATTTATACTGGGTATAGGGACATTGGATAATACTATTGTAATCGATCATTAATACTTGTGATTCTTCTTTTGTAATAACTTCACATTCATCGCTATCTAAAGATGAGAGTAGGGTTCCAAATACATCGCCTTCTTCTAATTCTTCAATAATGGTTCTATTACCTAAATAATCTGTTCTAGTAATTTGAACATGTCCTTTTAAAATAATTCCTATCATATTATCTTTGGTATTTGAAAACATAATAATATGTTTCGGAAAACTTAAGATATTTGTTTCTAATAAACGCAATAATTTTTCTTTCTCATTGTCACTAATTTGATAGAATAGACGTTCCATTTTACACCTCTTAGTAAAATAATATCATTTTTTTTGAATTGTTGCAATTGCAACAATCTTTTTTAAAAGAATGTGCTATAGTTATGGTAGTGTCAGAGTAGGAGGAGTCAGAATGAAGATAATTAAAAGAGATGGACATATTGTTGATTATTGTCCAGAAAAAATTGAAATTGCAATTAAAAAAGCAAACAAAGAAGTACCAGAAGAAGAAAGAGTATCTGATATTCAAATTAAAAATATTATTAAATATATTGAAGGTCTCAAAAAAAGAAGAATGCTTGTAGAAGATATACAAGATATTATTGAAATGAGATTAATGGCACTGAATAAATTTGCTTTAGCAAAAGAATATATTACTTATCGCTATACAAGAGAACTTGTTAGAAAAAGTAATACAACCGATCTTTCTATTAAAGAATTAATCGATGGTGAAAATGATTATTGGAATACAGAAAATTCGAATAAGAATGCCAGAGTTGTTACAACACAAAGAGATTATATTGCAGGAATTACTTCTACAGATATTACGAGAAGATTCTTGCTTCCAGAAGATATTGTAAAAGCACATGATGAAGGGATTATTCATTTCCATGATATGGATTATTTCGCACAGAATGCACTTCATAATTGTGACTTAATCAATTTGGAGGATATGCTTCAAAATGGTACCAATATCAATGATGTTATGATAGAAAAACCTCATAGATTTTTAACAGCAATGACAATTGCAACGCAATTAATTACTGCTGTAAACTCTAGTCAATATGGTGGAGCTACGATTACAATGACTCATTTAGCGCCATTTGTAAGAGAAAGTTATAATCGTTTTTACGATAAATATAAGAAAAGAAAATTTTCAAAAGCAGATTGTGAAAAATATGCGAAAGAAGATCTTGCCAAAGAAATTACTGATGGAGTACAGACATTCCAATATCAAATTAATTCTATGACAACAACCAATGGTCAAGCTCCTTTCTTAAGTGTTTGTCTATACTTAGGTGAGACGGAAGAGTATAAAGAAGAACTTGCTATGATTATTGAAGAGGTATTAAAGCAACGTTTACAGGGTATGAAAAATGAAAAAGGGGTATATATTACACCAGCTTTTCCAAAACTTTTATATGTACTAGAAGAAGACAATATTCATAAAGATAGTAAGTATTATTATTTAACTGAATTAGCAGCTAAATGTACTGCAAAACGTATGGTTCCTGACTATATTTCTGAAAAGATTATGAAACAATTAAAGAAGAATGAATACGGGGAAGGAGAATGTTATCCATGTATGGGATGTAGATCATTCTTAACACCTGATCGTTCTATTAGTCTAGGAAATATTGCCAAAGCGAAAAATTATGTAGAAGGTAAAGGAAAATACTATGGTAGATTTAACCAAGGTGTTGTTACTATTAACTTAGTGGATGTGGCTTTATCTTCTGATAAAGATATGGATTTATTCTGGAAAATTATGGATGAGAGATTGGAATTATGTCATAGGGCACTCCAAATTAGACATAAGAGATTATCTAAAGTAACAAGTGATGTTGCACCTATTTTATGGCAACATGGAGCTTTAGCTCGTTTAGAAAAAGGAGAAAGTATCCACGAATTACTACACCATGGATATTCTACAATTTCACTTGGTTATGCAGGATTATATGAATGTGTGAAATTCATGACAGGGCATTCTCATACAGATAATGGAAAAGGAAAAGAATTTGGTCTTGAAGTCATGAGAAGATTAAATGATGCATGTAATAAGTGGAAAAAAGAAGAAGATATCGATTATAGTGTTTATGGAACGCCAATTGAATCAACTACTTATAAATTTGCGAAATGTTTAAGAGATCGTTTTGGTAAAATTAAGGGGATTACAGATAGAGATTATATTACAAATTCTTATCATGTACCTGTATTTGAGGAAATTGATGCCTTTACGAAATTAAAACTAGAGAGTGAATTCCAAGCACTTTCTCCAGGAGGAGCGATTAGTTATATTGAAACTCCTAATTTAACAAATAACTTGGATGCAGTTATGGAAGTAATTCAATTTATTTATGATAATATTATGTATGCAGAATTAAATACAAAGTCAGATTATTGTCAAGTATGTGGATATGAAGGAGAAATCTTACTAGATGACAACTTAGAGTGGTATTGTCCAGAGTGTGGTAATAGAGATCACGATAAGTTAAATGTAGCTAGAAGAACTTGTGGTTATATTGGAACTCATTTCTGGAATAAAGGAAGAACACAAGAAATTAAAGAAAGAGTCATTCATATCGACAATAAGGATGCTGATTTATAATTATGAGATATAATAAAATAAGAAAAATGGATATCTCTAACGGCCCAGGCGTTAGAGTATCTGTTTTTATGCAGGGGTGTACTTTCCACTGTAAGAATTGTTTTAACCCTGAAACTTGGGATTTTAAACAAGGAAAAGAATTTACAGATGAAACGATCGACAAAGTATTAGAATTAGCTAGTAAAGATTTTATTGTTGGCTTATCTATTTTAGGAGGAGAACCAATGCATCCTAAAAATATCGAAGGTACGACCAAATTAGCCAAAGTTTTTAAAGAAAGATACCCTAATAAAACGATTTGGTGTTGGAGTGGGTTCTTATTTGATCGAGATTTAAAAGAGAAAGAAGTAATGAAATATATTGATGTATTAGTAGATGGTCAATATCAAGATGAATTACATGATTTTAGATTAAAATGGTGTGGTTCTTCTAATCAAAGAGTAATTGATGTACAAAAATCTTTAAAGAAAAACAAGATAGTATTATTTGACGATACAAAAGAATTAGTAGGAGTGTAATATGAGAACAAGAGGATTTGAAATTGTAAAAGAATATGAAAATAAAGATATTCATATACCAGTTAGAAAAACAAAATTTTCTGCAGCATATGATATTGAAGCAGCAGAAGATGTAGTACTACCTAGCTTTCAAAAAGGAATGAAGCCTACTTTGATTCCAACTGGATTAAAAGCTTATATGCAAAATGATGAAGTATTATTAATCGTTCCACGAAGTTCTGGACCGAAAAAACAAGGAATCACATTTCCTCATAATGTAGGGGTCATTGATTCTGATTATTATAACAATCCAGATAACGAAGGACATATATTTATTCAATGTATTAATTTAAAAGAAGAAGATGTATACATTAAAAAAGGAGAAGCAGTAGGACAGGCAATATTTCAAAAATATTTAATTGCTGATGAAGATACATCCGATAAAATGAGAATGGGTGGATTTGGCTCTACAGATCAAATATAGGGGGATTCCCCTTTTTTTTGTCCTTTTTATCAATAAACATGATAGAATAAAAAAAGAAAGGGTGATAGTATGGTAGAATTGATTGAATATCCAAAGTGTTCTACATGTAAAAAAGCAAAAAAATGGTTACACGATCACAACATTGAATTTCATGATCGTGATATTACAATAGAAACACCAACGAAAGAAGAATTAAAAAAATATTTAATCATAAGTCAGTATCCCATTAAAAAGTTTTTTAATACGAGTGGAAATCTATATAAAGAATTTTATTTAAAAGATAGATTAGATACGATGAGTGAAGATGAGAAGTTAGAATTATTAAGTCAACATGGCATGTTAATTAAAAGACCCCTAGTGGTTTCAGATTCATTCGTTTTAGTTGGCTTTCGTGAAAAAGAATGGAACGAGTTGTTATGCGAAAAGAATATGTAGTAAAAGATGTATGTATTTTAAAAGATTTCTTAGATAAAAATATGACAGATGTATCGAAACATAAAAGAAAAGGATTACTTACCAATGGAATTATAGAAGTGAATGGAAAAGTACAAACAAAGTATAATTATCCATTAAAAATAGGGGATAAAATTACGTTAAAGGAAAAAGAAATTCCTACTTCTTTAAATATTATTTACGAAGATGATGATATCATTGTCGTTGATAAACCATCAGGTGTATTAACAATCGGAACAGAGAAACACGAAGAAAATACATTATATCGAGAAGTATCCCATTATGTAAAACAAAAGAAAGCATCGAATCGTATATTTATTGTTCATCGTCTAGATAAAGATACATCTGGAGTGATTTTATTTTGTAAAAATCAGAAATTAAAAAGAATGTTTCAAGATCATTGGAATGAACTGGTATTAAAAAGAGAATATGTGGGAGTAACAGAGGGAGTTCCTAAAAAAAGAAAGGGAACTATCATTCAGTATTTAAAAGAAAATGAACAGTACATGGTATATGAGACAAGCATGAAAGAGGGGAAAAAAGCAATTACTCATTATGAAGTGATTGAAGAAAATGGAAAGTATGCTTATGTCCGTTTTCAATTAGAAACAGGACGTAAGAATCAAATTCGTGTAGCTTGTAAAAGTTTCGGCTGTCCTTTAGTTGGAGATAAAAAATATGGCGCTAAAACCAATCCAATGCATCGTTTATTGTTACATGCATCTATGTTTTCTTGTGTGCATCCTGTTACTCATAAAAAATTACAATTTTCTAGTAAAATACCAAAAAATTTTCAAAAATTAACAAAATAGGAATTGACAACAGTTAACAACATGTGTATAATGACAATTAGTTAAGCAGTAGTATAACAACTACTGCTTTTTAATTTTATGAAGGAGAGATGTGTGATGAATGAGTTAGTAGTAGCTTATGCGAAATGTATTCAACAGGCAATTGATTCTTTAGAAAGGCAACGTGCAATGTTTCGTGCAACCAATAGGAAACCAACCCCAGAAGAAGAAGCATCTATGAAAATGTTAAATGAAAAAATATTAAGAGGATATAAAAATCTTGAAGATTATTTTCAAGATTGTGCAAATGGTTTTTTAGATAAAAGATAATTGTGTCGATAAAAGATGTTTATTTTTTTTAAGTTTTGGTTTAAAAAGACAAAATATTTTCCATCATAGACATAGAATGGATGTGAAAGGAGATTCTATGTTTGGAAATTTTGAAGAAGATACAAGAAAAATATTAGTACAAGCTAAAGCTGAAATGAAAAATTTAAGACATCCTTATGTTGGTAGTGAACATCTTTTACTTGCTATATTACATGATAAAAATATCATTCGTGAAAAGTTAAAAAGTTATCAAGTTACTTATGAAAATGTGAAAGAAGAAATTATAAAAGTAGTAGGGGTTGGTAGCAAAGAAAGTGCGTGGTTTTTATATACACCACTTTTAAAGCGTGTCTTAGAACAGGCAATTGTAGATAGTAAAGAAAATAATCAGGGAATTGTAACCGTAGAACATTTATTTTCTAGTTTATTAGAAGAAGGAGAAGGGGTTGCGATTCGTATTTTAATTGGTATGGATGTTGATATTGATGAATTATACCAAGAGTTTTCTTATAAACTAAATCAAACGCATAAGAAAAGTAACCATAAAAAATTATTGTTAGAAGAATTTGGGATAGATTTAAATAAAAAAGCAGAGAATAAACAATTAGACCCTGTGATTGGAAGAGAACAAGAGATCCGTAGGGTAATGGAGATTTTAACAAGGAAAAAGAAGAATAACCCTATTTTAGTAGGACTTGCGGGAGTGGGAAAAACAGCGATTGTAGAAGAGTTAAGTAGTCGTATTAAAAAAGGAGAAGTACCTATTTCTTTAAAGAATAAACGGATTATTAGTGTTGATATGGCTACTTTAGTAGCTGGAACAAAGTACCGTGGGGAATTTGAAGAAAGAATGCGTAAGATTTTAAAAGAAATTGAAGAAAATGATGATATTATTTTATTTATTGATGAGATTCATACCCTAGTAGGAGCAGGTGGAGCAGAAGGGGCAATCGATGCTTCTAATATATTAAAACCAGCTTTAGCACGTGGGACACTGCATTTAATTGGAGCAACGACTATGGAAGAATATAAGAAATTTATCGAAAGTGATAGTGCTTTAGAAAGAAGATTTCAAAAAGTATTTGTTGAAGAACCAAGTGTGGAAGAGATAATTCATATTTTAACGAAAATTAAACCAATTTATGAGAAATATCACTGTGTCACCTTATCTGATACATGTATTCGTGATATCGTAAATTTATCGAGAGAATATATCTATGATCGATATGAACCAGATAAATCGATTGATATTTTGGATGAAGTATGTGCGAGAGTAAGATTAAAAGAGAGTAAAGAGTTGAAAAGATATAATGAAATGCATAAGAAGTTGCAAAAGGTTATCGATGAGAAAAAAGAAGCGATTGTAAGTCAAGACTTTAAGAAAGCATCGAAATTAAAGGCAAAAGAAAATGAGATTATGAATGAGTTGAATACATTGGAGTTATCGCTTTATAAAAAAGAGAAAAAGACTGTGACGAAAGAAGATCTGGCGGAAGTGATTCACCATAAAACAAAGATTCCTGTGTACGAGATTTTGAAGGAAAATAAGAAGATGATAGAGCATATTGAAAGTACATTATCTAATCGTATTTTGGGAGAAGAAGAAGCGATTCATTCATTAATTCATATTGCAAAGAAGATTAAGTTAGGGTTTGCTGAAAATAAGAAGTCATATTCTATTTTGTTTTGTGGTTCTACTGGTGTTGGGAAGACTTGTTTGGCGCGTACGTTTGGAGAATTATTAGTGGGAAAAGAGAATGTTATAAAGCTTGATATGAGTGAGTATAGTGAAGCACATAGTGTTTCTAAATTAGTAGGGGCTCCTCCTGGATATGTAGGATATCAAGATCAAAAAAATGTGTTTGAGGAAATTCGAAATCATCCGCATTCGGTATTAATTTTAGATGAGATAGAAAAAGCGCATCCTGATGTATTGAATTTATTTTTACAAGTTTTAGAAGATCATCAAGTAAAAGATTCACGTGGTAGAGTGATTCATTTCGATCATACGATGATTTTAATGACCTCTAACGTTGGTTTTCATGAAACTCATGTAGGATTTCATGGTGAGACCAAACAAACGATACAGAGCCGTTTAAAAGAGTATTTTCAGATGCCATTTTTAAATCGGATTGATGAAATTATTTTGTTCCAGCCATTAAGTGAAGAAGTGATGAGAACATTAATCAAAAAACAATTACAAAACTTAAAAGAAAAATATCAGAAGCAAAATATTCAAATTGAATTTACAGATGATTTAGAAGATCAAATACTAAAGAAATCAGAGTATGAAGAGTATGGGGCTAGAAGATTAGAAAAAATTGTAAATGATTTATGTGAAAATCAAATTATCGATGAGATTTTAAATGATAAGAAAGAAATTATCTTAAAAATTTGAGGTAGGAAACTGGAAATACATTTGTATCAGAATACAGAAATTATACGAAAAAATAAAAAAATCATTGCACAAATTTCTGAACATGATATAATAAGACTTAAGGTGATTATATGGAAACAGGAAAGTATCAAGATTCGATTGTTGAAGTATTTGATAAAAGACTAAAGCCAGGAGTAGGGAAACTTTTACCAGATGAATTTACACAAGAACAAAAAAACGATCGTATCGAAGCAATGAGGGATTTTATTACCACTTTGACATATGATTACAACGAGAAAGATGAAGTCGCTTATGATGAGGCAAGACATGTTTTTAAAGTACCAAGTAGTTTAAAAGAACACCCAGAAAGCAATAACTTTGATCTACAACATGATTTGGTACAGTTAACATTAACTTCTATTTGTCCAGTGAGAGATCGTGAGATGGCTCCTTATATGACTTTATACGCAGATACATTAGCAACGGTATTGGTTGGTAATACGACATTAGAAAAAAATGAACATAAGTATGATCATTTCAATCTGCTTGGTATGGAAGGTATTGATTTACTCACTAATATCTTTTATACAGGAAATGAAGTGAAAATGAATGAATTTAAAAATGCACTTGCAATGAATTCTGGAAGTGTAGAGATGGAAGGTAGTAAGACAAGGAGCTAAAGTTCCTTGTTTTTTATTGGTAAAATATGTTTTCTGTGATAAAATAGAGCTGGTGATGAAAAATGGATAAATTAAGAACACGTTTTGCTCCAAGTCCAACTGGATTTATGCATATTGGGAATTTAAGAAGTGCAATCTTTGAATATTTAGTAGTAAAACATCAAGGTGGAGATTTTATTTTAAGAATTGAAGATACAGACCAGACACGAAAAGTCGAAGGAGCTATAGATTTCATTTATCATACTTGTGAGTTGTGTGGAATTCACTTTGATGAAGGACCAAATAATGGAGGAGAATATGGTCCATATGTACAAAGTGAACGTTTACCACTTTATAAGAAATATGCAGAGGAATTAGTAGAAAAGGGAGCAGCTTATTATTGTTTTTGTACAGAAGAGAGATTAAATAAATTACGTAAAATTGCGGAAGATGAAAAACGTGCCTTTCAATATGATGGTCATTGTAAACATTTATCAAAAGAAGAGATAGAAGCTAATTTAAAAGCAGGAGTGCCATATGTCATTCGTCAGAAGATGCCTAAAGAGGGAGTTAGTACTTATGAAGATTTAGTATATGGTAAGATTAGTGTTGAAAATCGTATTTTAGAAGATCAAATCCTTTTAAAATCAGATGGATATCCTACTTATAATTTTGCCAATGTTGTAGATGATCATTTAATG
>CASEIJ010000032.1 GCA_949288035.1 uncultured Mycoplasmatota bacterium | reverse complement strand
TTTGTAGATGGAGAAAAATATAGAAATACAATAGAAAATTATGCACTTATGAGAGAAATATCAGATACTTTATGCAAAGAATATGGCTTGAGTGTTTTAGAAGAAAAGAAATGTGGAAAAATTGATTATACAAAATATAGAAATTCATATATTCAAAAATCAGACTATTATACAACAACAAAAGATGATGTAGATTTTGCAATTAAACAAGCCTATTCGTATAATAATTTTAAATCAATATTGGAAAAAATGGGTTATACAATTACAATAAGGGCAAATAAAATTAGTTTAGTAAGACCTCCATATAAAAGAAACATACGAATTGAAAGAAGTTTTGGAATTGAATATAGCATAGAAAATATTACTGAAAGAATAATGAGTTCAGAAACAAAAAACGCATATTTAATTGAAAAATATAGACCTAAAAAAAGATATGTTGGAAAAATACGAAATCAATTAAAAATTGATAGAGGTAGTTTATATAGATTATATTTGCATTATTGTTATCTTTTAAAAGTATTTCCTAAAAATAAGAATACACGATATAAAATGACACCTAAAATGAAAGAAGATGCAAAAAAGATGAAAGAAATATCAAATGAAATTAGATTCCTTTGTAGAAATAAAATTAAAACTACAAAGGATCTTTTTTTATATAAAAATCTTGTCCAAGATGAATTAAAAAAACAGATGAAAGCAAGAAATACTTTACGAAGAAAAAGGCAGAAAGAAGAAAATGTTGAGGTAAGACAAAAACTATGTGATGAAATTTTAGATTTATCAGACAAGATTAAATATTTAAAAAGTGAGGTGGTATATTCAGAAAAAATTGAAAATCAAAGTCAAAAGATAAAAGATGATATGAAAGAGTTACAAAGAGAAGAAAAGGAAGAAAAAATCAGAAGGAAAGGAGAAATAGAAAAATGAATACATCAGAATCAGCAGATGAACTTGTTAAAATCTATTTAGAAGGTGTAGAAACTGTTTTAAGAATATCAGGAACTGGAGCAAAAAATATTGCTATGGCATTAATCGCAATGTCTAAAGAAAGAACACAAACTAAAGGAAAGACAAGATTAACGAATATGCTTAAATCTGGAAAGTCATTAGATATTTTTACTATAAAAGCAGAAGATTTAAAGAAATTTTCACAAGAGGCAAAAAAATATGGAATTTTATATTGTGCCTTAGCTAATAAAAGAAATAACAAAATAGATGGTATGGTAGATATTATGGTTAGAGAAGAAGATGGAGCAAAATTGAATAGAATATCTGAAAGATTTAACTTTAAAGATGTTGCAACTATTAAAGAGGAATATGAAAAGTCAAAACAAGATAAAGTTAATATAAATATTGAAGAAAAGCCAAAAAGTGAAGAAGAACAATTTATAGATGATATTATGCCTAAAGATAAGGAAAAACAAAAAGATATTCCCAGTAATAATACAAAAGAAACGGAGAAAAAGAATCTGTCAGAGATTTCCTCAGATACCAAATCAGAAGACAAAGTGGAGAATTTTAAAGATGAAAAACAATCAGTTAGAAAAGAATTAAAAGAGATTGAACAAGAACTTAAAGCTAAAGAACAAGAAACAACTTCTCCAGAAATTCAAGCAGATATTATAAGAGCAAAAACTAAAGAAAAAAACGGAAAAAGATACAAAGAAAAGGAAACTAAATCAAAAGGTAAAAGATACAAAGAGCCAAAGCATTTAGATAATACATCTAAAAAATCAAAAAAGAAATCAAAAGGAAGGAGCAAGTAAAGTGAGTGAAATAGACGATATTTTAGGTACAAACAATTATTCTACAAATAGAAATTATAGTAACTATAATACAAGAAATCAGAATAATTGGAAAGAACAACAAAATAAAGATAGACAAGAAATTTATGATACTATGGACAGAATGGCGACAATAGTTAGTAATGATGGTACAAAATTTCAAGAATATTTAGATATACAAAGTAGATTTTCAAAACATTCTGTTGGAAATTGCCTAGTTATTTTAGAAAAAGCACCAGAGAGTACACAAATTAAAGATAAAAAATCTTGGGAAGAAAAAGGAATTGAATTAAAGGAAAATGCAAAAGGAATAAAAATATTAGAGCCTTATGAAAGTAATAACAAAAGATATTTCAATCCAAAAATGGTTTATGATATAAGGCAAACAAATGCCTCAATACCAGATGAAACAATTAATTATGGAGATAGAAAGTTATTAGAGGCACTTTTAGACGGTTGCACAGTTCCTAGAAAAGCAGTTGAAACTTTACCTAATGGGACAATAGGATCTGAGTATAATAAAGATGAAAATATATTATATGTCTGTAAAGGTATGGATAGAGAATTACTATTTCAAACCTTATCACAAGAAATGGCAAACATAGAAATGAGCAATATTGAAAATAGTGATATAAAAAGTTTTAGAAGTTATTGTATATCTTATATGATATGTAAAAGGTATGGGATTGATGTTTCTAATTATGACTTTTCAAAATTACCATCTCAAATAACAAATCAAAAAGAGCCAAAAGGTGTTAGAGCAGAAATAGAAAAAATAAGAAAAAATTTTGAAGAAATAAATGGGAGAATGAGTGATTATTTTAGCAGAAGTAATAAAGAAAAAAATAAATCTAATCCAGAAAGGTAGTGATAAAATGAGTGAAGAAAAAAGAGTGTTAGAATTAGATAAATATGAGCATAAAGCAATAGCCAATATTTTATTTGAGAAAAGAACTACCTTAATAGAAGAAAATAAAGATAAAGACTTTATAGATGAAATTTTAGAGAAAGTTTTAGATGCCCCAACTAAAAAGAAAACATTATTTAAAAAGGACAAAAATAAAGATGAAAGATAAATCAAATATGGTATTATATTGTTTTGGTGGAATAATAGTCATTTGGTTTGCATTATTAATTGCTCCATATATAAGTGGTGGATTAGTTGAAATAATAGAAGAATTACCAAAGAAATTAAATAAACCATTTAATATAGAAATTTGTAAAGATAGTTTAAAAACTGTCTTTATTTTTTTAGTTGCTTATATTTTAGGAATAGGAATTTATAAATCTACTAGAAGAAATTATAGAAAAGGAAAAGAATATGGCTCTGCTATTTGGGGTGTAGCAAAGAAAATTAATAAAAAGTATATGCAAAAACCCAAAAGCCAAAACAAAATTTTAACTCAAAATGTAAATATAGGATTAAAAGCTAAATATCATAGAAGAAACTTAAATACTTTAGTTTGTGGTCGGAAGTGGTGCAGGTAAAACGAGATTTTACGGCAAACCAAATATTATGCAATGTAATTGTTGCTATGTAATTTTAGATCCCAAAGGAGAGATTGTTCGAGATACAGGGCATTTATTAGAAAAAGAAGGATATAAGGTTAAAATTTTAGATTTAGTAACTCCGAAATTGAGCCATTGTTATAACCCTTTTAAATATATTCAAGATGATAATGATGTTCAAAAATTAGTTGCAAATTTATTTAAAAGTGCAACGCCAAAAGGTAGTGGAGCAAGTTCTGATCCATTCTGGGATATTGCAGCTCAAATGCTACTATCTGCATTAATCTTCTATTTAAAATACGAAGCTCCAGAAGAAGAACAAAATTTTGCAATGGTTGGAGAAATGCTGAGGGCTGGAAAAGTAAAAGAAGATGATGAAGATTATGAAAGTCCATTAGATATTTTATTTAAAAGGCTTGAATATAAAAATCCAAACCATATAGCTGTTAAATATTATAAAGATTATCACTCTGGAGCAGGAAGAAC
>CASEIJ010000031.1 GCA_949288035.1 uncultured Mycoplasmatota bacterium | reverse complement strand
TAATAACTCCTTTCAAACAGCATAAGCACTATCAAGGAATTATTATAATTATTTGTATGGTTAAAAGCAACTGCATATCTTTTCCCAGTTAAATACAACCTTTTACGAAATAAGAGGTCGCGTTTTGAAAAACTTTTCACTTCTCTTTTTCTTTTTTTCACAAATTCTTTTATTTGACTTTAAAATTTCTAAAAAAATAGGTATAATGATTATGTATGAGAAAAGAGGCGATAAGATGGAAGCTACATTTCAATCAGAACAAGAATTGTATGAACATGTTATGCCTGCTCTTCATGCGAAACGTATGGATTTAAAACGTCATCAACTGCCATATATTAAAGAAGAAGATATATGGAATTATTTAAAAGAAAAAGAATGGGTACAGAAAAAAAATTTAGAATTATATCACATTGTGAGTGATGTTATGAACTGTGATGAAGTAAAATTAGATGATTATTTTAAAACCGTGTTAGAAAGAAAAAGAAGGAGACCAATTTTGTAAGATTTTAGGAGGAAAAACATATGAAGAAGAAAAAAAACAGCACAAAAGTCATTTTGTATACCGTTATTATGGTATTACTATCTATTGGATTAGGATTCTTAGTAAAACCAATTTTTAATCAATTAAATTTTGGGTTGGATTTGCAAGGTGGTTTTGAAATTCTATACCAAGTAAAAAGTGTTGATGGAGAAAAAGTAACGAAAGATATGGTTACGAATACGTATAAAACTGTCGAGAGAAGAATTGATAGTTTAGGAGTAACTGAACCAAGTATTGTGGTTGAAGGGGACGATAAAATACGTATTCAAATTGCTGGTGTGACAGATCCAGATGAAGCACGTAGTATGTTAAAGCAAGCTGCTAATTTAACATTCCGTGATACAAGTGATAATCTACTGATGAATGCCTCTGTATTACGTAGTGGAGGAGCTAAAATATCAACTGATACAAGTGGTAGACCAGCTGTTGCATTAAGTGTAAAAGATAAAGATAAATTTTATGATGTAACGAAAAAGATTAGTACGATGGAAGATAATCGTATTGTGATTTGGTTAGATTATGAAGATGGAGATTCTTTTCAAACAGAACAGTACATGTGTGGAACAGAAAATTCTAACTGTCTTAGTGTAGCAAGTGTATCACAAGGTTTTGCGAGTGATGTCATTATTCAAGGTAACTTTACAGAAGAAGAGGTTAGTAACCTTGTTGATCTAATTAATTCTGGTAGTTTACCAACGAAATTAGAAGAAATTTCATCTAAAACGGTAGGTGCTCAATTTGGGGATCAATCTTTAAATATGACATTTACTGCAGGCGTAATTGCCGTTATATTAATTATGGCACTTATGATTTATTTATATCGCTTTGCAGGTCTTGTTTCTAGTTTTGGACTGTTGATTTATACGGTTTTAACATTTGGTACTTACTGGTTGATTGGTGGTGTGTTAACACTCCCTGGTATTGCAGCGGTTGTGATTGGAATTGGGATGGCTGTAGATGCCAATGTAATTACATATTCTAGAATTCGTGATGAATTATATAAAGGTACTGAACTTGATATGGCCTTTAAGTTAGGAAATAAAGACTCTTTTTGGACGATTTTCGATTCTAACTTTACAACATTGATTGTAGCTGTTATCTTATTTATTTTTGGAGAGAGTAGTGTAAAAGGATTCGCGACATTATTAATCATCAGTATTTTTGTTACAATGTTTATCATGGTATTCGTTTTAAGACACATTTTAAAATTATTTGTAAGTACTGGTTGGTTCCAAGATAAACCAAGATTATTTGTAGGTGCGAAAAGGAAATGGATTCCTGATCGTAAAAAGAATGAGAAATCTACTTATAAGCCATTTTCAAAAATTGATTTTGCGAATAACCGTAAATTATTCTATACCATTTCAATTGTGTTAGTGATTGCGGGAGTAATATCTCTTGCAACTCAAGGATTACAATTAGGAATTGATTTTAGAGGTGGTAGTAGTATTACTGTTACTGGAGAAAAAGAAATTAGTGGCAAAGAATTCCGCAATGATTTAAAAGAATTAGGTTATGAAATAGAAAATGTTGATGAATTAACTGGTGGAGCAATGAGTGCTCGTATCGGGGATACATTATCACAAAAAGAAATCAAAAATACAGAAGATTATTTTAATGATAAATATGAGGCAACCACTGAAATTGGAGTTGTATCTGATATCGTTAAAAAAGAATTAATCAAGAATGCAGTCATTTCATTATTATTAGCTGGAATTGCCATTGGGTTATATATTTCAATGCGTTTCACATTTACATATGCGATTGGAGCAATTGTTGCGTTATTACATGATGTATTTATGATGATTGGGTTATTTAGTATCTTCCGTTTAGAAGTAAATAGTATGTTTATTGCTGCAATGCTTTCTATCGTTGGATATTCTATTAATGATACGATTGTAACATTTGATCGTATTCGTGAAAATATTGAGAAAAAATATCATGGTAAATTAAAGAAGAAAGAACAATATATGGAAGTTGTCAATGAAAGTTTAAGAGAAACTTTTGGACGTAGTTTGGTAACGACCTTTACGACATTAATTCCAGTAGTAATACTAATTGTATTAGGAAGTCATGAAATTTTGAACTTTAATATTGCATTGATGTTTGGTTTAATTTCAGGTGTATATAGTTCTTTATTTATTGCGAGTCAATTGTGGTTAGATTTAGATTATAGACGTAATATAAAAGATCAAAAGAAACCAAAGAAGAAAGTAAAAAAAGAAGATGAGGAAATTCTAATTAAAGGAATTAATGCATAGGAAAGTGGTAAAATGACAAAAGTAAATCAAAATATACGTTTTGAAGATGTGTTAAATCTTTTAAAAACGTATATAAAAAACGAAGATGAATTAAGCTTGATTCATGATGCATATTTATATACAAAAGAAAAACATCAGGGTGAAGTACGTCTAACAGGGGATGATTATATCAATCATCCTTTGAACGTTGCTTATATTCTTGCGAATATGCAAGCTGATTATCAGACGATTTGTGCTGGATTTCTTCATGATATTTTAGAAAATCCTGAAAATTCCAAAGAAGAGTTAAAAGAAAAATTTGGAGAAGACATCTATTCATTAGTTGATGGGGTTACAACCATTAATCGCCTTAGTTTTAATGGTGACAATGATTCTAAATTAGCAAGTCAAAGAAAAATTTTAGTAGGACTTACGGAAGATGTTCGTGTTATTTTCATTAAACTAGCTGATCGCCTTCATAATATGCGTACATTGTGGGCGATTGATTCTAAATCACAAAAAGAAAAGGCAAAGGAAACATTAGATATATTAGTCCCTATTGCTGCTCGATTGGGTATGAATCAAATTAAATGGGAATTAGAAGATTTGTGTCTTCGTTATTTAAAACCTGATGTTTACTTTTCAATTGTAGAAGCATTAAATGAAACAAAGTTAGAGCGTGATCAAACTGTTGAGAAAATGATTGCTGAAGTTGAAAAAATATTAGAAGCAAATCATATTCCCCATAAAATTAAAGGACGTAGTAAAAGTATTTACAGTATTTATAAAAAAATGGACAAAGGGAAAAGTTTTCGCACCATTTATGATTTATTTGCTATGAGAATTTATGTAAATACAGAAAGTGAATGTTATCAAGTATTGGGATTGATTCATGCGAAATTTAAACCAATGCCAAAGCGTTTTAAAGATTATGTTGCAAACCCAAAACCGAATATGTATCAATCTTTACATACGACGGTATTTGGAATTGATGGTAAATTATTTGAAATTCAAATTAGAACATATGAAATGGATGCGATTGCAGAAAACGGAATTGCTTCCCATTGGTCATATAAAGAAAATGGAAGTAATGTAAAAGCAAATATACAAAATGCAATGGAACAAAAACTACAATTCTTTAAAACGATGATGGAACTACGTAAAGAAGAAACGAGTGATGAAGCATTCGTCAATTCTGTTAAATCAGATATTTTAAAAGAAAGTATCTATGTCTTTACACCAAAAGGGGATGCGATAGAGCTTCCAAATGGGTCTACACCTATTGATTTTGCTTATCGTGTCCACAGTAAAGTAGGAGATAGTATGGTTGGAGCAATTGTTAATAATCAAATTGTTCCACTAGAATATGTTTTAAAAGATGGTGACATTGTAAATATTAAAACAAATAAAAGTGCAATTCCATCTAAAGAATGGATGAATATCGCATATACACAGCAGGCAAAAAATAAGATTAAAGCATTTTTTAATAAGATCGATAAAGAAGAGTATTTAAAAAAAGGGGAAGAAGAAGTAAAAGCAGAACTGAGAAAAAGAAAAGTTTCTTTTAATGAATTCTTTACTCCTGAAAATACGGAAAAAATGTTATCTGAAATGAAATGTGCGAATATGGAAGAGTTGTATACTAATATTGGAAATGGTAAAACCACTGCCACTTTAGCATTAAATACAATTCAAAATAATAATGATACAAAAGAAGAATTGATTTTAAAGAAAGTAACAGATCGTGAAATCAAACCAGTTGTTATTAAAGATGATATCATTGTTGAAGGAATTGATTCAATTAAAGTCAATGTAGCGAATTGTTGCCAACCGATTCCTGGAGATCATATTGTTGGATATATTACAAAAGGAAACGGTATTAGTGTGCACCGTATGAGTTGTCCAAATATGGATCATGTAGATGAGCGAGTAATTGCTGTTCATTGGAATGATACAGTATCTAAAAAATATCATACAAGTTTATTAATTGAAGCAGAAAATACGAAAAATGTATTATTGGATATTATTTCTAAAACTTCGAGTGGTGATATTATTGTCGATAGTATTAATACACTAAAAAGAAGTGGAGATACTTCTTTAATAGAAGTAACGATTCGTGTTTCTAATCTTGAAAAATTAAAAAAATTTATGCATGATTTAGAGAGCTTAAAACATATCATATCAGTAGAAAGGTTAATTAAATAATGAGAACAATTTTACAAAGAGTATCTTCTGCATCTGTTGTAGTAGATGAGAAATGTGTCGGAAAAATTGATCAAGGGTATTTGATTTTAGTTGGTTTTACACATGATGATACAGAAGCAGATATTGACTATATGGTAGAAAAAGTAAAGAATTTACGAGTATTTTCTGATGAAGAAGGAAATATGAATCGTTCTTTATTAGAGATTCATGGAAAAATATTAAGTGTTTCACAATTTACTTTATATGCCGATGCAAGAAAAGGGCGTAGACCTAGTTTTATCAATGCTATGCATCCTGAATTAGCAACAAAAATGTATGATTTATGGAATGAGAAATTAAGACAAGCTGGAATTGAAGTTCAAACAGGGATTTTTGGAGCTGATATGAAAGTAACACTTACAAATGATGGACCAGTTACGATTTGTCTAGAAAGTAGGAAATAATTATGATAAAGAATAAAATGGATTTTCGATTAGTGAATATAGCACTCGTGGTACTAACAATTTTTTTACTCTATCAAACAGGTTATTTATGGATGGGAGTTACGGATAAGATTATTGCAATCATTACTCCTTTCTTTATTGGATTTATTGTTGCTTATGCACTATATCCAGCTTGTAAATGGTTACAAGAGCATCACATACCAAAAGGGCTTAGTATTTTCTTAGTGATTGCTTTGGTGCTTGCTATTTTCTCAATTATATTAATTTTGGTTGTACCATTATTATTTGATCAGTTATCTAGTCTATTTAATAATATTATTGCTTTTTTGAAAGAGTTAAGTATTGGACACGATTTAAATATTGGTTCGCTACAAAAATCTCTTTCTGCTAGTTTTAATGATATTATTAAAGATTTAGGAAAATATGTGTCAGATGGTGCTATCAATGTGATTGGTGTATCATTAGGTGTTATTTCGACTGCAGTAATATCTTTTTCTGCAAGTATATATTTACTATCAGATATGGAACGTATTCGTTCTAGTTTCAAATCTTACTTGATGAGAAAATCAAAAAAAGCTTATCGATATGTTTCTATTTTAGATAAAGAAATGAAAGCTTATTTAACAGGATTTTTAAAAATTGTAGTAATTACACTATTTGAATATACTTTAACGTTCTATTTCATTGGGCATCCCAATGCACTATTATTAGGTTGTTTAGCAGCAGTCGCAAATTTAATTCCTTATTTTGGTGGAATTATTACCAACTGTATCGCATGTGTTACAGCTTTTGTAACGAGTCCATGGTTATTCTTTAAAACATTAATTGCCTTCTTTATTTTATCTAGTGTAGATGGTTATGTAGTAAATCCACTTGTTTATGGTAAAACAAATGAAGTTCATCCAATCTTTGTTATCTTTAGTGTATTTGCTGGTGGTATTTTAATGGGCGTTCCAGGTATCATTTTATCACTACCAGTGGCGATTATCATCCAAGCGACTATTAAATTCTTCAAACCAGAAATTAAAGATAAATTAGATGATATGAAAGATATAAAAATTATCGAAAAACGTGAAGGAGAATAAGGAGACATTTTGTTTCCTTTTCTTTTGCTTTTTTTTAGTTTCTGTTGTATGATAATATTAGTTTTGAATCTCTTAATTACATCTATTAAAAAGGTGAGGAGTTTTATAGATGAAAAAAATATTTTTAGGAATTACTTTTGTTGTTATTTTATTGATGGCTGGAATTTGTGGTTGGTTTTTAAATCGTAAATTTGATGGAAGTAATAAGAAAGAAGTAGGAACAATTGTTTTAAAATGTGAAGATCAAACTTATCAAACTGTCCCAGATGGGACTTATGACTTACGGAGTGAAGATGGACTCGTAATGAGTGCGACTGCTGATACTGCCGGAATGATTACTTTTAAAAACGTTTCTATTGGTTCCTATAAGATTGTAAGTACTTCTATTCCAGAAGGGTACGAACTACCTTATCCTGAAACAGAAATAGACTTACAAGCTGGAAAAAAAGTTAGTATTACAAAGACATATAAACGAATGGTACCAAGATTGGTACTAACTGTAGAAGATCAAGATGGGAACCCTATCAAAGATGCAAAAATTGAGTTATATGATGAAGAAGAGTATATTTTAAATACTGGATATACAAATCAGGAAGGATTATATACTTTTAATTTTGATACCACTGGAACTTATTATATGCAACAATTAGAAACACCAGATGGATATGTCAAAGATGATACCCTTTATCGATTGACATTAGACGATGATGAAAATTTTACATTTCGTACAACCATTGTAAATCAATATGAACCAGGAGAGGAGTCTTTATCTGCATGAAATATTTTTTAGTGTTTAAAACAGAGCCATTTATTACAAATATGTTTAATAATAACCAATATCAAATATTAGGAAAACATGATAAAGTTATGCTTGTATCTGATAAAGGAAAAGATATAAAACCATCAGAAGAAGAAATACAATATATCTTAAGTATGGCCTGTAAACAAAAAATAAAAGGCATTGTCGATATCACACGTGAAATAGAATTCTTAATAAGTTTTAAAGGAACACAAAAAGAAAAAATACATCAATTTTCATGGATGATGCGCAACTGTTTTACATGTGCGTTAGTAAAAAATGAGGAGTGAAATATGAGTGCAAAGCGAAAATTAATCATTGAACCAGATGAAGAAAATGAAAGAGAAGAAATTATTCCCGATGATGTGATTGTAAATCATATTGATGATTTACAAAGAAAACCAGAAGATTCTTACCATTATCCAATTTCTCAAAAGGAAGCTTTTCTCATTGCAAATTATGATGAGAATTTAAAAACGGATTTTTGTAAATTGAAAAAAGCCAATATTACATACTTATATTTCGAAAAAGCCAAGGTTGTACCCGTAACATTATTAGAGCAAACTTTTTGGCATGTTCAAATATTAAGTGGTGAAATTTCTGGTATGAAATCAACAAAAAATTATGATTATCATTGGGATGGAACATTTTCAAAACATGATTTAAAACTATTACAATGTTATATTGATGTGAATACTGGGGAATATTTTTATTTAGAGGACATGCCTAAGAAAAGAAACTGGAAGTTTTGGAAAAAATGGAAAAGATGAAAATGAGAAAAATCGTGAGAATCATTATTTAAAAATTGACCATGATTCCAAAATAGGTTATACTATTAGTATATTAATTGTCTGTGTGAAGGAGTATATGATTGCTTTTATAGTAGAGACTATGTGGTTGGTGAAAACATAGATAAAAGAATGATGGAAGACATCACATGTAGAGACAAACGTGTTACTCGCGTTAAGAGCTAAGTGTATAGACTAGTCTATGAATTAAGGTGGCACCGCGGGGGTAAACTCGTCCTTAAGTCATGGGCTTTTTTATGTTTAGAAAGGTGGATATTGATGCAGATACAAGATGTAATTGAAAAAAGAAGAAGTATTAGACATTATTTAGAGACAAATTTGCGTGAAGAAGATATTGCTCGTATTTTAAAGGCAGGTACTTTGGCTCCTTCTGCTCATAATAAACAACCATGGTTTATACATGTAGTAGAAAATAAAAAATTAAAAAATAAAATTGCTGATATCTTAATGCAGAAGGAAGATGCAAGTATTCAAAATACTGCCCGTATTATAAAAGAAGCACCTGTTTTATTTGTTGTGTTTGAAGAAAAAACAGAATTAAGTGTTAAGATGCAACAACAATCAATTGGTGCTTTTATGGAAAATATGTGTTTAGAAGCAACTGCTCTTGGAATTGGGAGTTTATGGATTGGACATATTTTAGAAGTAGAAAAAGAGATAAAACAATTATTTAGCGAAAAACGAAAAGTTGCTTGTGCTCTAGCGCTTGGATATACAGAAGTCAATCCAAGTCCTAGACCTCGTAAAAATTTAAAAGACATGATACAAATACACGATGATGAGGAGGAAGTAGAATGATACAAAAACCAAAAGGAACCTATGATGTCTATGGTACATACGGAGAAAAAATTCAATATTTAGAAAAATTATTAAGTGCTTTGATGGAAAAATATCACTATGAGTTTGTTCGTACTCCTATTTTTGAAGCAAGTTCGTTATTTCATAGAGGAGTAGGGGAAACAACAGATATTGTAACCAAAGAAACTTATGATTTTAAAGATCGTGGAGATCGCGATATGACTTTACGCCCTGAAGGAACTGCAGGAGTAGTGCGCTCTTTTATTGAAAATAAAATGTATACACGTGCTAGTATGCCTGTAAAAGCATGGTATTATGGACCAATGTTTCGCTATGAAAGACCACAGGCAGGACGCTTTCGTGAATTTTATCAATTTGGAGTAGAAGTATTTGGTAGTACGAGTCCAATGTTAGATGCAGAAGTAATTAGTATCCCTGTCACATTATTTCGTTTATTAGGATTAAAAGGGGTAAAAGTAAAGATTAATAGTTTAGGAGATAAAGAATCAAGAAGTGCATATCGTGAAGCACTATTAGAGCATTTTAAACCACATTTACATGAATTATGCCATGATTGCCAAGAGCGATATGAAAAGAATCCTCTACGTATATTAGATTGTAAAGTAGATCATGAATTAGAATGTATGCAAAAAGCTCCTAAATTGAGTGATTATTTATCAGAGCAATCAAAACAACATTTTGAATCATTAAAACAATATTTAGATGTTTTAAATATTGATTATATAGTAGATGAGCATTTAGTAAGAGGATTAGACTACTATACAGAAACTGTTTTTGAAGTAGAAGCAGACATTAAAGATTTTGGAAGTAATAATGTGTTATGTGCTGGGGGACGCTATAATCATTTAGTAGAAAACTTAGATGGTCCTGCTACACCGGGAGTAGGTTTTGCTCTTGGCTATGAAAGAATCTTAAATGCGATCGAAGTAGAAGGTATCGAATTAGAAAATGAAAATCAAGTAGATGTCTATATAATACCAATGAGTACAGAGTCCAAAACAGAAGCATTTTGTTTAACACAAACATTACGAATGAATGGTTTTACTGCAGAAACAGATTATTTAGACCGTACTTTAAAAGGGAATTTTAAACAAGCTGATCGTTTAGAAGCAAGATTTATTGTATTATTAGGAGAAGATGAACAAAAGGAACATATTTATACAATTAAAAACAATCAGACAAAAGAAGAATATAAAATTGATCAAGACTATATTGTGATGTTCTTGGATGAAAAATTAGAAGAAATCGATATCGAAAATAAGGAACATACATGTAATCATGATCATACATGCCATTGCCATGAAGGAGGGTGTCAGCATCATGAATAGAATGACTATCAAAGATTTAGAAAATCATATTGGAGAAACAGTAGAAGTACAAGGATTTATAGCTAATATTAGAGATTTACAATATGTTCAATTTGTTATTTTAAGAGATGGAACAGGAACCATTCAAATGACAATCGAAAAAAGCGAAGAAAAAAATAAAGAATTTGTAGAATTAATCAGTAATACAACGTTAGAAAGTACAATCAAAGCAACAGTTTATGTCGCACAAAATGAAAAAGTGAAATTACGTGGTATGGAATTAATTCCTGAAAAAATAGAAATTACAAGTAAATCTTTACCAGAACTTCCAATTGATATCAAAGATAAAGATAAAACATTACGAGAAACAAGATTAGATTATCGCTTTTTAGACTTACGTCGAGAAGATAATCACTTACTATTTCAAGCCGAAACAATTTTTGAACATGCCGCCAGAGAATTTTTCTTAAAGAATCATTTCATAGAAATCCATAGTCCAAAAATCAGTGCGAAAGCTGCCGAAAGTGGGGCTGAAGTATTTCATTTAGATTATTTTGGACAAGAAGCTTGTTTATCACAATCACCACAATTTTATAAACAAATGGCAATGGCAAGTGGTTTTGATCAAGTATTTGAAATTGGACCTGCTTTTCGTGCCGAAAATTCTCATACCTCATATCATGCTACAGAAATTAATATGTTAGATGTAGAAGCCAGCTGGCTATCTGATGAGAATGATGTAATGGATATAGAAGAAAATTTATTAAAATATATGTTTACACGTTTAAAAGAAACTTATGGAAAAGAAATTGAAGAAACTTTCCATGTAACAATCAGTGATGTTAGTGTAAAATTCCCACGTATTACATTTCAAGAAGCAAAAAGAATTTTAAAAGAAGAAATGCATTTTGTAGGGGAGAGAACCGATGATTTTGAAAGACATGAAGAAGAATTATTATGTCAATATGCAAAAGAAAAATATGGAAGTGATTTTATCTTTGTAACAAAGTTCCCTTTTGCTGCTCGTCCATTCTATCATATGTTGGATGAAAATGGACTTACAAAAAGTTATGACTTGTTATTTAAAGGGGTAGAAATTACAACAGGTGCGATTCGTGAACATCGCATCGATCAATTAACAAAACAAATTATTGAAAAAGAGATCGATCCAAAATCACTAGAATTCTATCTTGAATTTTTCAAATATGGTTGTCCACCACATGGTGGTTTTGCAATTGGAATTGCACGTATGATGATGGAAATTTTCGAAATCGATAATATTCGTGAAGCAACCTTTATTTATCGTGGACCAACGAGGTTAAATCCATAATGAATACAATTGTTGAAATAGATGGTAAAGTATACGATTTTACGCCATACCATGAAATAGAAGAGATTCAAAACTATTATGGATTTATAGGCCCTGATGGAAGTTTTTATCGCGTTCGCAGTAAAGATGCAGAAGATATCGATGGGCCCCATGATAGTTGGGCAAAGGAGTACATGAAATATCACCATTTACCAAATGATTTTGAGGGTTTAACTTCCTCTCGAACTTTAGTCAAACAATATGGTTTTATATTATGTACTTATACCATGAGATATGATGATGCAGTCGATTTATTTATTATTCCTAAAAAAGATGGAATCTTTACCATAGATCGTTTAAAAAATACACCAATTACAGAAGAACAATATCGTACTGCTCAAATGGTTGCAACTGATATCCATACGCATAAAAGATAAAAAGAGAAAATTTTTTCTCTTTTTTGTTTACTTTGTGTTATAATGCTATCAATAAGAGGTGGTCATGTGATAAAAACAAAAAAACAAGGATTATTAATTGTCTTATCTGGTCCAAGTGGTTGTGGTAAAAACACAGTGTGCAATGATTTAAAAAAACAAAATACAAATGTATGGGAATCCATTTCTATGACAAGCCGTGCCATTCGTCCCAATGAAGTAGATAAAAAAGATTATTATTTTGTTTCTAAAGAACAATTTGAACAATATATTCATGCAGGAAAAATGTTAGAATATGCATCTTTTGCAGGAAATTATTATGGAACTCCGAAAGATGCAGTTCAAAAACAATTAGATCAAGGAAAAGATGTGATTTTAGTAATTGAAATACAAGGAGCACTACAAATTAAAGAAAAAGTTCCTCAAGCGTTATTTATTTTCTTATTACCACCTAGTATGGAAGAATTACGCAATCGTCTAGAAAAAAGAAAAACAGAAAGTAAAGAAAAAATGATGGAACGTTTTCAAATTGCTTATCAAGAAATCAACGAATTACCAAAATATAATTATGTCATTATTAATGATGATTATCATGTTGCAGCAAATAAATTAAATGCGATTATCACAGCAGAAAAATGTCGAGTAGATCGTATTGAAGAAGTATATTTGAATACAGAAGAAGAAAAAATCCACGAAACTTTAGTACAGAAAGATTTAGAAAATATACCAATTAATATCACAAAAGAAGTTCCTAAAAAATAACAACTACAAAATAGAAATTCTATGATATAATAGGGATAGTTTTGGTGGGTGAGAGACATGTTGAAGAAGACAAAAAACATTTCAGAACGTGAAAGTGTACTTGCTACATTGCAAAATTATGCAACATTAGTGAGCCGCAAAAATCATAAAAATCGTCTTTTCATTATCAAAGATATGATAAAATGTAAAAAAATATATGGTTGTAGTTATGAAGAATATTACTATTATCGTTTTGATACATTAAATGAAATGGAAAGAAATACATATATTACAAAAGAGAAGAACAAATTATTAGAAGAAGCATGGAACGAATATGTAGATCCTTCTTTTTGGGAAAGAAAGACAATGTTATATCAACATTTTAAAAATGATATTAAAAGAGATTATTTATTATTAACAGGAGACAATTTAAAAGAATTTACTAAGTTTTCAAAAAAAAATCCAGTATTTATTGCTAAGACAGATATGAGAAATGAACCACATCAAATTAGAAGAGTAGTGTTAAATGAACACATGAAACCAGAAAAAGTTTATGAAAGTTTATTAGAAAAAAATTTAAATTTATTGGAAACAGAATTAGCACAAAATATTAAATTAAAAGAACTTTATCCTAAGAGTTTAAATACAATTCAATTTATTACAGTTAAAAACAAAGGAAAGGTACACATTACCAATGCTGTTTTAAAAATAGGAAATGGCAGTATTGTCAATAACTTATATTATGGTGGAATGGTAGCGAAAATTGATTTAAAGACAGGCATTGTTACAACACCTGGTTTAGATTATCGCGATCACTGTTATGAGAAACATCCTTCAACAAAAACAAAAATTATTGATTTTGAGATTCCAGAGTTTGGAAAATTAAAACAGTATGTCCTAAATCTAGCACTTAAAATAAAAAATGCAAACTACGTAGCTTGGGATATTGCGATCACAGAAGAAGGTCCTGTTTTAATGGATGCTTCGATTGATCCAACATGGTATCAATTTCCGGAATTTATGGAACAAAAACAAGGGAAATTACCCCAAATGGAATTATTGCTTGGACATAAAGTAGAGATACCTGAAAAAAGATCGTCCTGATCTTTTTTTGTTTGAAAAGATTTAAATGATACATGAAATGTAAAAATACATATAAAATGAATATACAAATGATTCATTCGTGTAAAGAAATATACCTTTCACACAATATCGATTTGACAAATAATTTATATGTGGTAAGATATTAAGGCTTTTCCAAAAAAGAAAGGGGTTTATATTATGGAAGAAGGGTTAATATTGAATAATAAAGAATTGAATCATAGAAAAGAAAGATTACAAGAATTATTAGAATTAAACTACATTTATCCAATTCAGGATCGTCGTTTAATTCAGTTTTTATCATTATTAGATTATCAATTAAATCAAAAACAAGATAGCCAACATGAAGCATATCAACCATATTATCAATTAAAAAATATGATGAAGAAATATGCATTAGCAGGAAAGCAAATAATCACTGAAACACAGATGTTAAAATCAAAATTCGCAAGAGAAAATAATGTAACATTACCAGATTTAGAACAATTATTTCAAAGAGAAATGCATGTTTCTATTGATGAATTTATAGAAGATTATATGACGCGTTCTGACGATTTATATGAACGTTGGGGACTTACAAATATTCCTGTTCATGAAGAGATTAGAAATGGTAATTCACTTCCAAAAGTACGTGATACATATCGATTTAAAAAAGATGGGGAAGAGGACTATCACGAGATTTCCAATACCACGATCATGTCTTTTATTGCTTATTTAGAAAACAAAAATGTACAAAGAAAAACGCATGAAGACTATCAAAAAATACAAAAAACAAGTCGTGAATACCATATCGAACCTACACCACAATTCGATGTGATTGACTTTTTAAGTCGTTATGTTGGATTTGAAAATCGCAATGAATTAAATGCATATTTTATCGCTGAAACAGATATTTCTATTGATCGTTTTATGAAGGAATATGTCGAAACAGGTCAATTTGATTATGTAAGTATTTGGGGATTAAAACAAAAGAAAAATCATCAAGTTGAAAATACTTATAAATTTATTCCTGCTGGTAATATATCAAATATTACGAGTGCTAAAACACCATTATTTGATTTTGTAGAACAAATGAGAAATAAAACAGAAGAAATTAAACCACATGTAACAAAAATTCAAGATTTTGATATTACTACTTATCCAGAGAATATTACAAAACGCTTTGTTAATATTCCAACATTTGAACGTCATGTCAATGAGTTATTAGAGTTACAAGCATATGGTTTAAGTTATGATGAGATAAAATTATATATTTATCAAAAGTTTTTAGTAAATGATGCATTCTTACTAAAAGCAAATAATTATCTAGAATTAGCACAAAAAGATATTTGGGCATTAATATTCTTATATCAATGGCAACAACAACATATCTTAGAACAAAAAGAAACAAATACCGAAAAAGATGCTTCATATCCAAAGGAAAATACAAAAAGAAAAAGTTTGTACTTGCATAATTAAAGAATATTTCGTATAATATATATGTACTTATCACTTGGAAGAAAGAGTCTCCGACTTTTATCTAGGTATAAGCGTATGATTTAGAAAGGAGAAAAGAAAATGGCATTAACAAAAGAAAAGAAAGCAGAAATCGTAAATAAATTCGCACAAAGTGAAAAAGATACTGGTTCTGCTGAAGTTCAAATTGCAATTTTAACAGAAGAAATCAAAGATTTAACAGAACATTTTAAAGTACATCCACATGATTATCATTCTAAAAGAGGACTTCTAAAGAAGGTTGGACAAAGACGTAGTTTATTAAATTATTTATTTAAAAACGATGTTACTCGTTACCGTAAAATTGTAAAAGAACTAGGACTTAGAAAATAATGATAACAGTAGGCACTATTTTTTAGTGTCTTTTTATTGTAATGGAGGATTTATGAAGAAAGTATTTGAAAAAGATTTTTATGGAAAGAAAATAGTTGTAGAAAGTGGAGAACTTGCCAAACAAGCAAATGGAGCAGTACTTGTTCGTTTTAATGATACTGCAATTCTTACGGCTGCTGTGATGAGTAAAAATGCATCCACAGCTGACTTTTTTCCACTGACTGTTTTATATCAAGAAAAATTATATTCAGTAGGAAAAATTCCTGGAGGATTTATTAAAAGAGAGGGAAGACCTACAGAAAATGCAACATTAACAGCACGTTTAATTGATCGTCCAATTAGACCATTGTTTGACGAAGGGTTTCGTAATGAAGTACAAGTTGTTAATACAGTATTAAGTGTTGATCAAGATGCTTCTCCTGAAATGAGTGCATTGCTTGGATCTTCTCTAGCACTATTAATTAGTGATATTCCATTTACAACGCCAGTAGCTGGTGTAGTAGTTGGTAGAATCGATGGAAAATTTGTAATTAATCCTACACCAGAAGAATTAGAACAGAGTGATATTCATTTAACCGTAGCTGGGACGAAAGAAGCTATTAATATGGTAGAATCTGGTAGTAAAGAAGTATCTGAAGAGATCATGGTAGATGCTATGATGTTTGGTCATGAAGCAATCAAAGAATTAATTTCTTTTGAAGAAGAAATTGTGAAAGAAATTGGAAAAGAAAAGATAGAAGTAGAGTTGAAGACTGTTGATGCTAATTTAGAAAAAGAAGTTAATGAATATGCTTATGAAGATATGAAAAAAGCAATTCAAGTGGTTGAGAAATTAGCACGTGCTGAAGCAGTAGATGCAGTGAAAGAAAAAACAATTGCTCATTTTGAAGAAATTAATCAAGATAACGAAGAATTAGAAAGTCTTCTAAAAGATGTTTCTAGTATCCTAGATCACATGGAAGCGATGGAAGTAAGAAGATTAATCATCGAAGATAAAATACGTCCAGATGGCCGTAAAATCGATGAGATTAGACCTCTATCTGCAAGTATTGATCTACTTGCTAGAACACATGGTTCAGCTCTCTTTACGCGTGGACAAACACAAGCCTTGGCAGTTACTACTTTAGGAGCATTAGGAGAACATCAAATACTAGATGGCTTAGAATTAGAAGATGAAAAAAGATTTATGCTCCATTATAACTTCCCACAATTCAGTGTTGGAGAAACAGGTCGCTATGGATCTCCTGGAAGACGTGAAATTGGACATGGTGCACTTGGAGAAAGAGCTCTGTCACAAGTGATTCCATCTGAAGAGGAATTTCCATATACGATTCGTGTTGTATCAGAAATCTTAGAAAGTAATGGTTCTTCTAGTCAAGCAAGTATCTGTGCTGGATGTTTATCACTCATGGCAGCTGGAGTTCCAATTAAAGCACCTGTAGCAGGAATTGCAATGGGATTAATTACAGATAAAGACGAGAAAAATTATACCATTTTAACTGATATCCAAGGCTTAGAAGATCATATGGGAGATATGGATTTTAAGGTTGCAGGAACTAGAAATGGTATTTGTGCATTACAAATGGATATTAAAATTAAAGGAGTTACCAAAGAAATATTATCTGAAGCATTAGCTCAAGCTAAAAAAGCAAGAATGCAAATACTAGATTTAATGGAATCAGTCATTCCAGAACCTAGAAAAGAAGTAAGTAAATATGCTCCTAAGATTTGTGATTTCTATATATTACCAGATCAAATTAAAGATGTAATTGGACGTGGTGGAGATGTCATCACCAAAATTATTCAAGATGCAAGCCATGTAATCAGTGTCAATGATAGAAACGCTGTTAAAATTGATCTAGAAGATGATGGACATGTATTAATTTATCACCATGATCAAGAGATTATCGATAAAGCAAAAGAAATGATTTTAAATATTACAAGAGTCCCAGAAGAAGATAAAATCTATACAGCAAAAGTTGTAAAAGTAGAAGATTTTGGATGTTTTGTAGAACTATGGCCAGGTTGTGAAGGCATGGTACATGTATCGAAATTAGATAGAAAACATATCGATAAAGCAGGTGACGTTGTCAAAGTTGGAGACGAAATCATGGTAAAATATATCGGTAAAGATAAAAAGGGAAGACATAATTTCTCTAGAAGAGATGCAATGAAAGAACTATCAAAAGAAGAAAAAAAGAAAAAAGAAAAGAAGAGTGAAGATGAATAATCTGAACTCTTTTCTTTTACTAGTAATAATATTTAGGAAACTTATTTACCAAGTATTATATAACAAATGAAATCAGTATATGTTATAAAAATACTAGTTATTTCTTTTTATTTCAGTTATAATAAAATAGGTGACGTTTATGATGTACTTACTTTATGGAAAAGAAGAACTTTTAATTCAGAAACAATTAGAACAAATAAAATCAGAAAATCACTTACAAGATTTAGATATCAACGAATATCAAATGGATACTGTTTCTTTAAAAGAAGCAATTGATGATGCGAAAACAGTTTCTTTTTTTCACGATAAAAAAGCAGTGATATTAAATCAATGTTCTTTTTTAACGACTACCACGAAAAAAAATATAATAGAACAACCAATCGAACTATTAGAAGAATATATCAATCATCCTAATCCAACTACGATTTTTATATGTATTGCGCATAGTGAAAAACTAGATGAACGTAAAAAGATTGTAAAAACATTAAAAAAAGAAACAAATGTGGTAGAGTGTAATCAAGTATCTAATATGAAACAATTTATTCAAGCATTATTTAAAAACTATTCTATATCTCAAGAAAATATAAATTTATTTCAAAAGAGAGTAGGAAATCACTTAGAATTATTAGAACAAGAAGCAGAAAAACTCAAAATAGCAGCAATAGACGACAAGATAATTACGACTGAATTAATTGATGATTTAACAATTCAAACAATTGATTTAGATATTTTCTCATTAATCGAAGCAATTGTAAGTAAACAAAAAGAAAAAGCAATGATGATGCTAGATGAAATGATTAAAAGAGGGGAAGAACCAATTATGATTCTAATCATGCTAGCAAATCAATTTCGTATTATTTATCAAGCAAAAGAATTATATCAAAAAGGATATACAGAAAAAAATATTGCTAGTATGTTAAACCTACATCCATATCGTATTAAAAAAGCTTTAGAAAAGGGAAGAATGTTTTCTAATGATATTTTACTTTGTTATTTAAAACAATTAGCAGAATTAGATTATCAAATAAAAAATGGAGAAATCAATAAAAGACTAGGATTAGAATTATTTCTTTTAGGTTTATAACATGGTAGTTATTCATATAAAAAAGAGAATATTCTCTTTTTTTATTTTTAAAATATTTATATTCCTCATAAAACGCCTCTTAGAACTTACTTTTTAAATCATACATATATTGAATCACTTTATGTTTTAAGAACGTTAATATGACCATAAAAAAAGAAATAGAAAGGTTTTATTCTATTTCTATACAAAAGATCAAACTCTATTCCTTTTCAATCAAGAAATCTAACAAAGCATCTGGTTCCTTTTTCTGATGAATAATATCAGCAATTAAAGATACCACAGGCATTTCAACTTGATTTTGTTTCATGACTTGATTCATCCCATAAATCGTTGTTAATCCTTCTATTGTATGTGTATCCATATATTTTTTAATTTCTTCTTGATTTCCAATCCCAATCATTCTACCAAAAGAATAATTTCTACTTTTTTCACTCGTACAGGTAAGCAATAAATCACCAAATCCAGCGAAAGATAGAATTGTTTTTTTATCCCCACCTAGAGAATGAATCATACTTTTAATATCATGTAATGATTCAGTAATTAACATAGCTTTTGTCGATATTGGATATCCCATTCCATCTAACATACCACTTGCAATTGCAATCACATTTTTAATAGCACCACAGATTTCTACTCCTAATACATCTTTTGTTTTTCTTAACTTTAATCGTTTTCCTGCTAAAGCAGCTTCTACTTGATACATTGTATGATAAGAATCTGAAGCTAAAGATAATCCAACTGGAACATGACTTGATAAGTCAATGGCAAAACTTGGTCCAGAAATGACTGCAATCTGTTCTTTTTTTACAAATGTTTGAATCTTATCACAAATAAAGAAACCATCTTCAGAGATTCCTTTTGAAGCAATTAAAATTATTTGATGATGATAATATGTTTGAAATTCATTTAAAATCCCATCTATATATTCCGTTGGAATGGCAATTACAACAATATCCTTTCCATCCATTGCTTCTTTCATATTTAACGTAAAACAAATTTCTTCAGGAATTGTAGCTCCTGGCAATACTCTTGTATTCATTCGTTTCTTAGTTAATTCTTCATATTCTGTTTCTAACTTCGTCCACATTGTTATATCACTTGTATTTTCTAAAAAAGAAAGAGCAAGTGCTAAACCATATGCACCTGTACCTAAAATTCCTATTTTCATAATACCTCCTACTTAATTGTTTGTTTTAATTTCCAAATTTTCTCATCGACTTCTTTTAATATTTTCTCATATTTTGAACTATTCTTTGGATGATAATATTTTTTATTTTTAATTTTATCTGGCAAATATTGTTGAACCACATAGGCATTGGGATAATCATGTGGGTATTTATAATCACGTGAAGTTGTCTTAATATGATTGGGAACATTTCCTGTATTACCAGAACGAATATCTTTTAAAGCTTCATCGAGTGCTAGATGTCCTGTATTTGACTTTGGAGATAGTGCTAATTCAATGACTACATTTCCTAAGGGAATTCTCGCTTCTGGTAAACCCACTAATTCTGCTGCTTCAATGGCAGCCATGACTTTCGGTCCCATACTAGGATTGGCAAGCCCAATATCTTCATAAGCAATCACACTCATTCTTCTATAAATACTATCTAAATCCTCAGCCTCTATTAAACGTGCTAAATAATGAAGTGCTGCATCCACATCACTGCCACGAATTGATTTTTGAAAAGCACTTAAAACATCATAATGACCATCATCATTCTTATCATGAAAAAACACTGGCTTATTATTAATTGAATGAATCACTTTCTTTGTAATATGAAAATCACTTGTTGAATAATACGCAACTTCTAATAAATTATAGGCATATCTTAAATCTCCACTAGACATTCTAGCAATTAAATCATATACTTCATGTTCAACTTTGATATTAGGGAGTATATCTTTTTCTTTCACTTTTTTCAATGCTTTTATAATATCTTGTTCTTCTAATTCATGTAATTCAAAAATCTGACAACGAGAACGAATGGCAGGATTAATTTTATGATATGGATTGGATGTTGTCATTCCAATTAATGTAATCAAACCATTTTCCAAATAGGGGAGTAATAAATCTTGTTTATCTTTATTTAGACGATGAATCTCATCCATAATAACTACCATACCGCCGTACATTTTAGCCTCTTCAATTACCACATCAAAATCTTTTTTATTATGAATCGTTGCATTTAACATACGATAACGTAAACCTAATTCATGAACTAAAGCATAAGCAATCGTTGTCTTCCCAACCCCTGGTTTCCCATATAAAATCATAGAAAACAAACGTTTATTTTTTACTAAATTATATAAAATTTTATTTTCTCCAACTAAATGTGACTGACCAACAATCTCTTCTATTGTTTCAGGTCTCATCTTCATTGCTAAAGGTTCATTCATATATGATCACCACAATACATATTGTAACAAATTTCACAATATTTCTAAAGATAAAACATAAAAAAAATAAATAAGAAAGACAATATAACAGATGATATCTATTTTTTCATCTTTAGCAATCGATGAAATTGTGATAAAATAAATATGGTGAAGCATATGAATTCATTTATGGAATGTATATTAGAATTTATAAATTATTTACAAATAGATAAGAAATATAGTAGCAATACAATTGCTTCTTATGAGTCCGATTTAAATGACTATCAAAAATTTATGACTGAGTTTTTAAAAAAGGATATTTATCATATCGAAAAAAAAGATATTAAATTATACCTAAAATATTTAAAAGATCAAAATAAAAGCCCAAAAAGTATTTCTAGAAGAATTTCTTGTATTCGTGGTTTTTATAAATTTCTATTAATTGAAAAAATCATTGCAAATAATCCAATGTCAACCATTGAACTACCTAAAACAAAAAAATCTCTTCCCAAAGTATTATCAATAGAGGAAGTGGATAAGCTATTAGATATACCACTTACAGATGCATTTAGTTATCGTAATAAAGCGATGCTAGAATTAATGTATGCAACAGGATTACGTGTCAGTGAATTAGTTTCACTTCATATCCACGATATTGATCTAACCAGTGAAACAGTAAGAACAATCGGAAAAGGTTCGAAAGAGAGAATTATTCCAATTGGTGAAATTGCAGTGCATTATTTAAAATTATATTTAAATATATATCGTAATGAATTACTAAAAAAAGAGTATACCGATATATTATTTTTAAATAATCATGGAAAGCAAATGACAAGACAAGGATTTTTTAAAATATTAAAAAAAATAGCCAAGGAAAAAGAAATTAAAACATCTTTTTCACCTCATACATTAAGACATTCATTTGCTACTCACTTACTTGAAAATGGAGCTGATTTACGAAGCATACAAGAATTATTAGGTCATTCTTCTATTAGTACAACAGGAATCTATACTCATGTATCAAATGAAGAATTAAAAGAAAATTACAAACACCATCCCCATGGAGAATAGGAGGCAATATGATAGCAACAAATTACAACACAGATATTGGTTATTTAGTCTCATTAAATGGAAATATCTTACCAATACGTCCCATTCAGGTTGATAAAAATATTCAAAAAAATGGTATAAAATACCGTAAGGGAGAAATCTTATATATTCATGATCAAATTATTCGCTATTATATTTTAAAAGGATTTATAAAAAATAGTGAACATTTATTACAAGAACCTGCATTTCGCTTATTTTGTGGGCTTAGTAATTCTGGAATCACAGTGATGATTCGTGCAATGCATCAATTTCAGGTTTTTGTAACAGATCGTATTACAAAACAAGAATATCAATCTATTTCTACAATTCAAACAAATTTAAAAGAACCTCTCCAAAATATCGCACGTCCACATTTTAATGGAACTGATTATGAAATAGAAACATTTCCAAATTTGAAAAATGCAGTTCATGTACTCAATACAAGATACAGAGAACAAAAAGGAGGTAAAAAGAAATAATATGGAATATAAACGAATCTTTTTAGTTGTAATGGACTCAGTTGGTATGGGAAGAGCAAAAGATGCATCTAAATACCAGGATGAAGGGGCAAATACATTAGGTCATATTTTAGAAAAGACCCAAATAGAATTACCTAACTTAAGACAATTAGGTTTATATAACTTACTTTATGATCAAGAAGAACCATGTATTGGTTGTTATACTAACATGGAAGAAATTAGTAACGGTAAAGATACTTTAACTGGTCATTCAGAAATGATGGGAATTATTACTAAAGTACCATTTAAAACATTTACAGAAACAGGTTTTCCAAAAGAATTAATAAAAGAATTAGAAGAAAAAACAGGTAGAAAAGTAATTGGTAATAAAAATGCCAGCGGAACAGAAATCATTGAAGAATTAGGAAAAGAACATATGGAAACCGGTGCAATGATTGTCTACACATCTGCTGATAGTGTATTACAAATCGCAGCTCATGAAGATATTATCCCTTTAAAAGAGTTATATCATATTTGTGAAATTGCCCGCGAAATTACAAAAAAGCCTGAATACAAAGTCGGTAGAATTATCGCCCGTCCTTTTATTGGAACACCAGGTAATTTTACTCGTACAGCAAACCGCCATGATTATGCATTAGATCCAACGGGAGTAACTGATTTAGATGAATTAAAAAGAATAGGGCTAGATGTCATTGCAATTGGAAAAATCAGTGATATTTTTAATCATCGTGGAATCACCAAAAGTATAAAAACACAGGATAACCTAGATGGAATTCATAAAATTATCGATACCATTCATACTTCATTTCACGGACTATGTTTTGCGAATTTAAATGATTTCGATTCAAAATATGGTCATCGTCGTAATGTAGAAGGGTATGCAAATGCATTAAAAGAGTTAGATGATCATATACCAGATATATTACAACAATTAAAAGAAGATGATCTTTTCATACTAACAGCTGACCATGGAAACGATCCTACATGGCGTGGAACAGACCATACTCGTGAGAATGTACCATTATTCATTTACAGTAAACATTTACCAAAAACAGGAAGAATTCCAACTAGAAAAACATTTGCAGACTTAGGAGAAACGATTGTCGATAACTTTCATGGTATCAAAAAAGAAGTAGGAACAAGTTTTTTAAATGAAATTACAGCAACAGATTAATCAATTTTTAAAACAAAATCAAGATCTTACATATCTCAATTTTACTAAAAAAATCGTCACTTCAACATATCCATTATTAGGAGTACGTTCTCCTATTTTAAAGAAGTTTGCAAAAACACTTACTTTAGATAATCCAAAATGGTATTATAACTATCCATTTGAATATTTTGAAGAAATTGCTTTATATGCATATGCATTAGGAAATTTAAAAACCACATTTCAAGAAGTAATACAAGAAATAAAAGTGTTTCTTCCATATATTGATAATTGGGCAATTAATGATTATGCTTGTGCGAGTTTAAAACAATTCAAGAAAAACCAGAGTGAAGGGTTTAAGTTTATTCAATGGTGCTTAAAGCAAAAACAACCATATACCGTTCGTTTTGGCCTTGTTTTATTATTAGATTTTTATATCAATGATACTTATATTGATCATGTTTTAAATCTATGTAATACCCAATATAATGATCATTATTATATATCAATGGCACATAGTTGGTTAATATCAATTTGTTATATTAAATATCCAGAAAAAACAAAACAATTTTTGGAAAATCCTAAAATACGTCCTTGGGTATATCAAAAAGCAATTTCTAAGATATGTGATTCAAGACGTGTTTCTAAAAAAGAAAAAGAAATGTTAAAAAATATGAAAAAAGCTTCTAGTCTAATTTAGAAGTTTTTTCATACTCTAATAATAGGTGATTCCATGAAACCATCGACATATGCATTTATATTATCAGCATTAGCTGGACTATCTACCTTATTAGGAACAATATTTATATTTTTTCCTATCAAAAAGAAAAATATACTCTTAGTCGCATCACTTAGTTTTGCAGCTGGAGTTATGTTAACAGTTTCATTTTCTGATTTAGTTCCTACTAGTATTAGCAGTTTAAACCAAACATTCTATCCTATTCCAAGCATATTAATTATGCTGATTTCTTTTGTAATTGGAATTATATTATCTATGACAATAGATAGGAAAATGCCTGATCAACAAAATCATTTAAAGAGAGTAGGGCTAATAGCCATGTTAGCCATTATCTTACATAATATCCCCGAAGGAATTGCTACATATTTAACATCTAGCAATAATATGAAATTAGGTATAACTTTAACAATCGCAATTGCTTTACACAATATTCCTGAAGGAATTTCCATTTCTATTCCAATTTATTATGCCACAAAAAATAAAGGTCGTGCTTTTTTATATACACTCATATCAGGACTATCTGAACCATTTGGTGCAATCATTGCAACATTATTTTTGAGTCAATGGATTACACCAGCAATGATGGGAATTTTATATGCAATCATTGCTGGTATTATGACACATATCGCATTGTATGAACTATTACCAACTTCATGGAAATATCAACAAACAAAAAAGACAATCACTTTTTTTATATTAGGAATCATAGTAATGTTACTCAGCCATATCTTATTATAAAAAAAGAATACAATCGTATTCTTCTTTAAATTAAGCGAAATGAATCAGATTCATCATCATCAAAACCGATGTTAGATTCATTTAAAGCTTCATTAGATTTGTTCATTTTATTATTTGCTTTGTTGTTTTTGTTCATTTTGTTGTTTACTTTTTGATTTTTTGAACAATTGTTTTCAGCTTTTTGATTTTTCTTACTCATTTTCATCACCCATTACTAGTATGAACCAACATATCATAAGTATTCAAAATGTATCTATTTTTTAATGTGAAATATTGGCAATAAAATTGACAAAAAATGGCATTTTTTGATACAATGATGACGATTGAAGAGTAGGGAAGTAGTATGACTTAACAATCCATGTTTTTGCATACTGCTTCTTTATTTTTTTAAAAGAAGAGGGGAATTATTATGTGGATTTATGTAATTATTATTTTACTTTGTGTTTGTTATATTTTAAAAAAAGAAGCACAACTGTCAAAAATTAAATATTTAAAAAAGAAAGAAGAAGAACTCAATACGAATTATTATAAAGAAACAAAAGCATATAAAGAAAATGTAGTAAATAATTCTGGAGCACCTTTAGAATATTTCATATTTCAAACATTAGATCAAAATCAACATTATCATAAAATTATTGCTAACTGCTATCTACCAACGAATAACAATCATAGCAGTGAAATTGATTTAATTTTTATTACTACTACAGGAATATATGTATTAGAAGCTAAAGACTATCATGGTTATATATATGGCAATGAACAATACCCAACGTGGACACAAGTATTTTCTAAAACTAAAAAATACCCGTTTTATAATCCAATCTGGCAAAACAAAAAACATGTTTCTGTTTTAAATGAAATATTAACTAAAAATGAAATAAAGCATATTCAAACATATTCATATATTGTATTTTCTAATCATTGTACTCTAAAAAAAGCGTCTCACAATAAAAACGAGTGCACTGTGATGCAATTAAAAGATTTAAACACATGTCTAAATATAAGTATTTTAAATTCACCAGAAATTTATACACAAGATGAAATTAATTCAATTTATCAAATTTTAAAAAAATATAGTTGTGTCTCTCAAAATAAAAAGCAAGCCCATGTTAATCAAATAAAGCAGGAAAAAAATAATAATTGAATTATGAATAATAGTAGAATAGTAGGGAAACCTATTTCTTTTTTATTCTCTTTTACAAAACATAGAAGTTAACATAATATATATTATGAGAAGTTTAATATAATTTATATTTTACTGAATTATATCTTTATTTCTTATAAAAATTAGAATAATTTTAAGTTATCTATCATATATCTACACACTTCTACACAAACTATATTTAGTAAGTTAAAGTAAATAATAAATCAAAATAATTTTAACATGTATCATCTAAACTTTTATATGCATAATATTAAAATTAATTGGTATATATACTTTCATATTGAGATAGATTATTTGCGTATGAGATGAATTTATTATACATCTTTCTATTGCTCGATTGAAAATACAACGCCATATATAACAAGTAAAATCCCCTCTTCTTTTTTTTCAAAATATAAATAGGGGAAGTGTATTAAAAATTTATTTCATATTGATATAAGGACTAATTATTAAAAAATAATTATAAACTATTATGAATCATATACAAATCATATTGTTTTGGGTAATATCCAACGAAGAATGAAATGAATAATAATAGTATATTTCTTTATTAATAGAATATACATAAATATAGATAAAAAAAGAAGAGGTGAAATCATGACCTCTCCCCTTCTCTATCAATCGCAAACTTTTCGAGATTGGATTTCTGCAATTTTTTCAAATACTTCAGAAGCATTTTTTTCGTTAATTTCAGTATATCCTAACTCTTTTAGAGCTTGAACCTTAATTGTATTTAATTCTAATGTACGACTTAATTTTTCTTCCATACGATGTTCAATTTGACTCACAAAACGACGATGAGATTCTGCAATTCTTGTTTTTGATGCGCCTCCATTATGATATAAAGTCATAGCAGAGAACATGATGCTTTCAAATGTAAATTGTTCTTCTTCATCAAATACAAATTCTAATGGTTTACTAAAACCCATAGATTTAGAAATATAAGCTAAAATATATTTTAATTCACGAGAAGATTCCATTGCTTGCATAAAATGATATAAGTATTGATATGTATGATAACTTTCTAAACTTTTATCATCATCTAAATTTTCTTTCATTAACTCTACAATATTATGCATAAGTTCTGCTTGTTTTTTTCCTAAACCATGATAAATGTTTGCTTTTTCATTATGGTCATTACTATTTACATCACACAAGCTATTTAGACGATTTTCAACGCTCATGATATAATCTGTATCAATTTTTAAATCTTTAATTTCTTCTACAGATTTTACACCTAATAAATTTAACAGTAATACTTTTTTATCTTTTGGCCATTTGTTAATATCATCTAATTCCAAATAATTATATACCATTTGGCGAGATACACCTAAAAACTTTGCTAACTTAACTTTAGAAATTCCTAATTCATGTAATATGTCATTTAACATTTGCATACTCCCTGCGACCTCCTATTATCATTTTATCACTTCATAGTCAAATGTCAAGTGTAAAGTAAAAGTATAACATGTGTTAAATAAACACATTATAGATACCATAGTTTTGTACCATTCTTTTGTACTTCTTTAATAATTCCACCACCTAAACATTGTTCACCTAAATAAAGCACACATGCTTGTCCAGGCGTAACTGATTTTACACCTTGTGGATAGTTAACCTTTATTGTACCATCTTCTAGATAGTCTAGCGTAACATCGTTATCTGGTTGGCGATAGCGAAACTTTGCTGTACATTTTGTAGGACGTTTTTCTGTATTAAAGTTTACTTGATCAATGATACATGCATCACTTACTAAATATTCATTATCTCCGTAAGAAATGTATAAAATATTTTTATTTAAATCTTTTCCAACGACGAACATTCTTTCTTTAGATCCACCAATATTAAGACCGCGACGTTGTCCAATGGTATAATACATTAATCCAATATGCTCCCCTACTTTTTTCCCTGTTTTAATATCTAATATATCTCCAGGTTGATTTGGTAAATAATTTTCTAAAAATTTTGTAAAATTTCTTTCTCCAATAAAACAAATTCCTGTTGAGTCTTTCTTTTTTGCAGTGATTAGATCATATTCTTCTGCAATTTTACGAACCTCTTCTTTGTTTAAATCACCAACTGGAAATAACACGTCTTGTAATTGTTCTTTAGAAAGTTGGCTTAAAAAATAAGTTTGATCTTTATTACGATCCACTCCACGATATAATTCGCCATTGACCATTCTTGCATAATGTCCTGTAGCAATATAATCAGCACCTAATTTCTTGGCTTCTTTTAAAAACATATCAAATTTAATATATTTATTACACATAATATCTGGGTTTGGCGTTCTTCCCTTTTTTAATTCATCTAAAAAATAAGTAAATACATAATCCCAATATTCTTTTACAAAATCAACACGATGAAGAGGAATTCCTATTTTTTCACACACTTTTAATGCATCATTATAATCTTGTTCTTGAGGGCAAATTGGTTCATCAAGATTTGGATTCCCTAAGAAGTCATTATTCATAGAACTATCCCAATTTCTCATGAAAAGACCAATGACATCATAACCTTGCTTTTTTAATAGAATGGCAGCTACACTACTATCTACTCCACCACTCATACCAATCACAACTCGTTTCATAAATCTCCCTCATTTCCGTGTTTATTATACTATAAAAGACATTATAATACAATGTCTTAGGAAAGGACCATACGAAACAAAAATGGCATAAGATATATTTCTAACAAAGATGTAATCACTAATATAATTACTGTCATAGCAAGAATCAATAGATAGCGATTTAATACTTTGGAAAAATCTACTGTTTTTTTCTTTAATATTGCTTGAAATAATGTAATAGATAAACTCATTGAAAACATAATAAAAAAGATAAATACAAGTAAATTAATTACCTGATGAGGGAATATATAGATAAAACTATATAATAATCCTTTTAAGTGATAAATTTTAATCATAGAAGCAATTGTAAAACCAAGAGTAAAAGCTTTCATAAAGAATAATACAATCATTAATGGGGCTCCAATTACAGAAATTCCTAATAGAAAAATAGCAATTGTAAATACGATATTAGCGCCAAAAGATTGAAAAAAAGCTTGAAGTGGATTTAGTTTATTTTGTTTTGTCATAGTGAAGAATGTCTCTAATGAAGATTGAATCGTATTTATGTCATCTGTATTTAATTTTGTTGCAAAAAAAGAACCAAAGAGAACTGCCATAAATAATAAAGTAAATAGAAATACAACCATGCGTTTATTTGTATAAATTTTGTGAAATGTCTTGTCCCATATCTTTCTCATAAGCCACCTCTAATTAAAAATATGAAACAATTATTTTTTTATTCCATTTTTTTTAAATCAATAGTATAATGTTACTTGAGGTGGAACATGAAAACAAATACAAAAAAGAAAAAACATCGTATCAATGGTAACCAAATTATAGCAATTATCTTATTAGTTGGTATGGTTGTGATGTTTATTACTTCTTGTTTGGTATACTTTTAATAAAACAGGTTTCTTTATTTAGAAACCTGTTTTTTATTTTATTGTTTTTGTTTTGTTAGATATTAATTGTTTACAACAATAAAGTACTTTTTGATAAGTTATATTTTGATCATATATTTCTTCATCAAAAGGATAGATGGTTGCTTTTCCATCTAATACACAAGTAACCGCATGATCGATAAAACTGCCATCTAAATTAATGCGACCAGAGATATAATTTTCGTGATTTTCATCTAAATAAGTAATAAATTGAGCATTAGAATATTCTGGATTAGTTGTATTATAAATTTCAAGATTTTGGATGATACTAAAAGTAGGTGTTAGTATTTGCCCGGTTTTTATATGATATAAAAATTCTCCATTTTCTGTTTTAACTACAACGATATTTGAAACTTTAGGAATTTCACGATATCCTTTATCATGAATGGAAGATAAAGTACCGACAATTTCAGCATTCTTTATATCATATAAATATGTTTTATCAAGAGATGAAATTGCATACAAATATCCAATCATATGAGAAAAATGACAGTCTTTTAATGTATCTAATTGATGATTATCACGTCCAATGATTTCATTTCGTTTCGGATTATAAAAATAACAACTGCCATCTAGTAAATATAAACGCGCAATATCATTTTGAATTGGCTTTAATTGACGAAATAATTTCGTACGATATGGAATTTGTTTATCGTAAAAAGAAAGTGCAGTTGGTGTTTGATAATAATCTTTCACATCTTCTTTTTTAAAACGTTTGCCAGCTCTACCTAATACAGTGTGATAATTCGCATCATATAAATAAACATATCCATCAAAACATAAAACAGAATAATAATTTTCTATTAGTTTTTCTATTTGAAAACATTGTTTACAATAATATACTTGATGATTCTTTTCTATAAAAAGTGGATTAGAAAATTCAACATAAGGCAAATTTAGATAGTCATTGTCTTTTGTGATGACCAATTGTTTTTTTAAATTTGCTGTTATATTTTTAGATAATTTAATCGTTTGTTCTTTCATAATCAGTCACGCTTTCTTTTTATGTCAAATATTATACATGTTTTCCTATGACATTTCAAGAAAACAATTGACGTAAGAACAACATTTTTATATAATGAGAAAAGCGGAGTTGATAATATGGAATACCCTCAAAAGAAAAAAAGTATTACAGAAAAAATCATTCGATTGTTTTCACATAAATTGCACACCATTGAAAAAAGACAAAGCCATATATTTGTATTATTATTTGTTCTTCTTTTGATGCAAATAGGACAATTTTTTTATGTTCAATACACTTTAAGCCGTAAAACAGACGAGCCTAAAGAAAAAATTGTTTATCGTAATAATAAAGTCTTATTTTTAGGTGATTCTATCACGGAGCAATATGATTTAGAAAATTATTTTCATAATGATGATTATATTAATGGTGGTAGAAGTGGCAATGCGACAGGTGATATATTAGAACAAATGAAAGAAAGAGTTTATGATTATAATCCTGCTAAAATATTTTTAATGATTGGTACAAACGATGGTATGACTAGTGATTTAGAAGATAATCAAGCAATAAAAAATATAGAAAAAATTATAAGTGATATTCAAGTTACGTTACCTAATACAAAATTATATGTAGAAAGTATTTTACCTGTAAATGATTCTGATAATGAGAAAATAGATCATGATATGGTAAGAGATAGAAGTAATGATAATATTAAAGAAATGAACCAACAAATTCAAGATTTATGTAATGAATATCAAGTTACATACATTAATCTATATGATAAATTAATTGATGATGAAGGAAATTTAAAGCTTGAATATACAAGAGAAGGATTACATATGTCTGATGAAGGTTATCAAGTCATTACAAAAGAGTTAAAGAAGTTTTTATAACTTCTTTTTATATTGTTCTAATACTTGTTGTTTCTTCTTTAAATGTTTGGAAGCCTTTCTTCCTACATAGCGTATATGCCATATTTCAAAGGGTATTTTAGTAATATGTTCCATCCCCTTTGGATATCTTAAAATAAATCCATAATAGCCTAAAAATGGATATATTTCTTTAAATTTAGAAATAGCGGACTCTAATTCATAATTATTTGTAAGATAATGACCATGATCATATATAGTAAGATCAATCGCTAGTCCAGTATGATGTTCACTCTCACCAGGTTTTGAAACATACTGTTTCGTATAAACTTCCCCATATTCCATATTCATTTCCTCTATGATCTTGGCTTGCTCTTCTATACTTCGATATGTACTATCTAAAGCAATCATAATACCTGTCTTCTTCCATACCCTATTTTTTAATTTTAAATATTGTTTTATCACTTTCTGATTTAAATAAAACAGCTGCTCTCTTTCAAATATGGGATATAGTACAATGTTTCTCATATCATCTTTAGAAAGAGGGTGTTCTTTATTTACAAGTAACTGATAATTCATAAGTCACCTCTTTCTTATTATACAACAAAAGTAAGATATGAATATCTTACTTTTCAGATTCTTCTAACATATTTGTAATAAATATTCCATATCCACGTTTGGGATTGTCAACAACGACATGTGTTACAGCAGCAATAATCTTATCATCTTGAATAATAGGTGAACCACTCATTCCTGCAACGACACCTCCACTCTTTTCTAAAAGTTTAGGGTCAGTGATTTCAAATAAAATATTTTTATTTTTTTCTGTATTATCTCCTATTTTTAATATTTCAATTTCCCAACTTTCTACTTGCTCTCCTTCTAATACAGTAAGCATTTGTGCTTTTCCTAATTTAATTTCTTCTGGAGTAGCTACCTGATATAACTTTCTATCAGAGATGGTATTTGTATAATTACCAAAAATACCTTCTTCTGTATTTGCAAATACAACTCCATTTATTTGATCAGAATAAAATTTCGCATTCTTTTCGCCTGGTGAACCATTTTCACTACGTACAATATCAGTAACACTAGAATCAAATATTTTTCCATCTTTAATTTCTAATAATTTTCCAGTTGTTTTTTCAATGATTTCATGACCTAGTGCTCCAAATTTTTTGGTATTTGGATCAATAAAACTTAGTGTTCCTATGCCTGTAATACTATCTTTTACATATAACCCTGTTTTATAAACAGAATCTTCTTTTTGAATTTTTAAATTTGTTTTCATTTTTTCTAAACCACGTATATAAGTAATTGTTATATGATCATCTTCTTCATTTGCATGAATGATATCGACCATATCCGTGATGCTTGTTACTGTCTGATTGTTAATTGCTGTAATCATATCTCCACTCTTCAAACCTGCCTCTTTTGCTGGATATTCGTCTTTTACTTTATATGTTCCAATGATCATAACACCTTTAGAACGAAGTTCAATTCCTATATTATCTCCTCCAGCATAGACATAATCTGAATAGGCAAGCGTACCTGTTGGCATAATAATAAATGATAGAAGAAAAATTAATAAAATTTTTTTTAATTTTTTAAATTTCATAATTCATCTCCTTACATACATTTGGTAGATTACACTATTATTATTACCAAATAAAAGATAGATTATAGTAACAAAAAAATGCCAATTTTTTGGCATTTAATCAAGCGAATTATCTTCTCTTTCAATAGAAAAATCCTGTTCAGTTCCATCTTCTAAGACGATTTTAGAAACTTGTTCCTCAATTTCTTTTAACTGCTTATCACACGCTTGAACTAATTTCATTGCTTCTGTATATTTTTTAATAGATTCTTCTAAATCAACTTCTCCACTTTCTAACTCATTAATTGTCTTCTCTAATAATTTAATTTTATTTTCAAATTTCATATTTTCTTTTTTCATATTTATAATCCTTTCTTATCTAATACTTTCGTATTTATCATTCCATTTTGCATTCTAACTTGTAATGATTCCCCTACTTTTACATCTTCAATATTTTTAACTAAATGATCACCTTGATAAGTAATCGTATATCCTCTTCCTAAAATAGACAGTGGATTTAACATTTCTAATTTATCGATCACATGCTTTAAATTTTGCATGGATGGTTCATATAATCGCGTTGGATTTTTTAATATAGATGATTGTTTTAAGATTAAAAAATTATTTTTCGCATGTTCTAAATTATTTAAAATTAAAGTTCTCAATCTCTCGTAAGTTAAATCTAATTGTTGTTTTTTTGGTTCATATATCGCATTGGGATTTTTTAACACATAACTAGTTTTTAAACTCTCAAAATATATTTTTTGATAATTCACAATTTTATGCATTGCTTCTTTCATACGAACTTGATATTGTAACAATTGCTCTTGTAAGTCAGTTACATTAGGTACGGCCATTTCCGCTGCTCCGGTTGGTGTCGGAGCACGTAAATCACTCACAAAATCGCTAATTGTATAATCAACCTCATGTCCCACTGCACTGATCACTGGCACATTGGAAGCAAAGATTGCTCTAGCAACACATTCTTCATTAAATGGCCACATATCTTCTAAAGAACCACCACCACGGCCAACAATTAAAACATCTAAATGATAATCTTGTGCCATTTCTATTTTCTTTACTAAATCGTCTTTGGCTAAATCTCCTTGTACTAAACTTGGAAATAAAATTGTTTCACAGATTGGATACCTACGTTTAATTGTAGAAAGAATATCACGAATCGCTGCTCCGGTTGGCGCAGTAATAATTCCAATACGTTCCGGATATTTCGGAATTGGTTTTTTGTATTTTGGATCAAACAATCCCTCTTTTGATAATTTTTCTTTTAATTGTTCAAAAGCAACATATAAATTGCCAATCCCATCTTCAATCATATCTTCTACATAAATTTGATAATTTCCTGTTGCTTCGTATACACTGACACGACCAACTACTAAAATCTTCATTCCATCTTTTGGCATAAATGGAAGTTTTCTGGCATTAGAAGCAAACATAATCGCATTTATTTTACTGGTTTCATCTTTGATAGAAAAATAAAAATGACCTGTTGAATGTGCTTTAAAATTAGATATTTCTCCCTTTAGATAAACTTTTCTAAGATGTGTATCTGAATCAAATTTCATTTTTAAATATCTTGTTAAAGCACCTACTGTTAAATATTTACTGATATCCATAACATCACCATCATCATTATATCAAAATACAAACATACGTTCAATACTTTTTTAAATAAAAAAGATGCTAAGCATCTAATAGATCGTGATAATAAGCATCTAAAGCCCCATTAATCATTTTTCTTACATCATCATCACTATAATCTTTTGCAAGCTCTATAGCTTCATTAATTGCTACAACAGGAGGTGTATCTGTATACTTTAACTCATATATACCCATTCTTAAAATCGCTTGATCCGTATTTCCTAAACGATCAATCGTCCAATTTTTTAAATATTGATTCGCAATCGCATCAATTTCATTTTGATAAGTAATCACTCCATAAACCATATCTTTTACAAATTCGTTTTCAATTTCACATACCTCTTTAATGATATCATCTACCTGATAAGCAACATGATTTTTTTGATAAACATTGATTTGATATAAAATTGTCATGATTTTCTTACGTAATTCTGTTCTAGTCAGTTGTTCCATTTTATCACCTATTTCATTTTACCATAATTTATAAAAAATAGAAATAAGATGATTTATTTCTATTTTGTTTTTTGAAAAGAAAACATTAAATTTTCCTTTTGTACCGTTTCTTCTGTTACTTCTTGTAAATTATGTTCCAAAGTATATATTTGATAATCTAATAAAAATTGTTTTGCTTGAATTAAGAAACGATATTCTGCATCTTTCTTACAAGATACATATAACGGAGTCTGATTTTTTAATTGGATGAGCTTCATTTGATTTTTCTCATCATCGATTTCATATGTATAATTATTTTTATTAGGAATTAAAAGCATTGTATTTTCTAATGCGATCGCATTAACAAACAATTGAATCTCATTTCCTTTTATACAAATTGTTTTAATATTTGGCTTTACTTCTATGAATTGTTCTTCATCTTGTTCCCATTCATAAGCACCCGTTCTTTTAAGAGAACACTGATTTTCTTGAAAAGTTCGATATGCATCAAATAAATACTTTTCTTTTTCCTCCTCTAACAATGGGATATGATTGTGATATAAATATAAGTTGTAAAATGGGATCATATATTTCCATTGATCAAAGTGAATTAATTCTTCACTATTTAACATCGAATAATTTTCATGCATATCGTGCAAAATAATAAAACGAGATATCGTACAGGAACTCGTTAATAAGATAGATAAGATGAAAAAAAGTTCCATTATTTTAACCTCATATTTAAAATCTCTCTTAAGTGTTCGATTTTATCGTAATTATCTGGTTTTGAAATATTCATGCTAGTTTTAAATGATTGATACATTTTGAACATTAAAATAAAAACACTTAAAAAAGAGATAAATATTCCAAACAAATATAGATCTATGGCTACAAAGTAAATACCAAGTCCCAACATAATTAAACAGACAAGAATAGAGATGATTAAGTTTAATTTATTATGAGTTTCTGATTCTAAAATAGATATTTTAGATTTTAAATATTCTACTTGATCATCTTTGGATAAATTCATTTCATCCATTTTATCGACTATATTATTATAAATAATTTCGTTTTTATTTTTTTCGTTACCACGGATTAAAATACTGATTGGTTCTAAATCCTTTCTCATAAAAACGCCCCCTCAATTGCTTTCTAGTATAACAAAAAAAAGGAAAACTTCCAAGGGTTCTCCTTTAATTTTGAATAAATTTTTCTCCTTTTCCACGATAAATTGCCACAATTGAGAAAATTTCTAGATATAATATCATAACTCCTAGTAAAATCCATCCTAAAACTGGAACAATCAAACAGAGCATCCAAGTATATGGAGAAGTGTAAATTTCGCTACCTGGTACCTCCAATTTTCGACATACTTTTGTAAGAATCTGAAACTGAAAAACAGCAAACATGATCAGTGCTGGTAAGAAACAACACATTACTCCAATTAACCAATAATACCATTTCCCATACCAAGCATTTTTATCTAACACATCTTCTATTACCAGCGCATAGATCAGTGCTAAAACAGCACTACCACCAAATATTAATAAAATAAGCCAAAACCACCATTTATCACGTCTTAACATTTCTTTCATTCTATCACCCTTATATGTATCAGTATATCACAAAATAATGAATTATTTCTTTTTTTCTAATTCTTTTAATTCAAATAATACAGTTAATGCTTCCATTGGTGTCATATTTAATGGTTCAATTTCTTGCAGTCTTTTCTCTACTTTACTTTCTTCTTCTGTTACGAATTCTAATGGAAGTGCTTCTTGAACAATATGCGTTGTTTTCTTTTCTTTGGTTTCATATAAATTTAATATTTCATTGGCACGATGAATTAATGTATCTGGTAAATTTGCTAATTTAGCAACATGAATCCCATAGCTTTTATCAACACTACCCTCTTTAATTTTATGTAAAAATACTAAATTTCCTTCATCTTCATAAGCACTTACATGAATGTTTTTTAATTTTGGAAGAGTTTGATCGAGACTTGTTAATTCATGATAATGCGTTGAGAAAAGTGTTTTCGCATGAATATGATTATGAATATATTCAATAATTGCTTGTGCCAAAGCCATTCCATCATAAGTAGCAGTTCCTCTTCCAAGTTCATCAAATAAGATTAAACTATGTCTTGTTGCTTGACTAATGGCGTAGTTAGCTTCCTTCATTTCAACCATAAAAGTACTTTCTCCACTTACTAAATCATCACTCGCACCAATTCTTGTATAAATCGCATCAAATACTGGTAATATTGCCTTACTAGCGGGAACAAAACAACCAATTTGAGCCATGATCACAGTGATGGCAAACTCCCTCATATAAGTCGATTTACCAGCCATATTAGGACCTGTAATCAATTCAATATCTGTATTTTCATCTAAATAAATATCATTAGAAACAAATTCACCATCCAATACTTTTTCAACAACAGGATGACGATTATCACGTATTTCTACATAATGTTTATCTGTTAATTGAGGTCTTATATAATGATTTTCTTCTGTAACAGTTGCGAAAGACTGTAATACATCGACATCACTAATAATACGAGCAATTTGTTGTAACCTTGGAATATATTCTTTTACTTGATCTCGAATACCTGTAAATAGTTGATATTCTAACTCGATAATTTCTTCTTCTGCATTTAAAATTAAAGCCTCTTTTTCTTTTAAGATGGGACTAATATATCTCTCACAATTCGTCAGAGTCTGTTTTCTTTCATAACCATATTCATCTTTTACAAAACCTACTTGTCCTTTGGAAATTTCAATATAATAACCAAATACACGATTATATCCCACTTTTAAATTTTTAATTCCTGTACGTTCTCTTTCTTCTTGTTCAAAACGAGCAACAAAATCTTTTCCACCTTTTCTTAATTCTTTTAATTCATCTAATTTTTCCGAATAACCTTCTTTAATTAAATAACCTTCTTTTACCGTCATTGGTGGATTTTCATAGATTGCTTTTTCTAATAAATCGTATAGTTCAGGAAGTGTTTCAATCTCTTCTTCGTAATGTAATTCTTTTAATAAATCACGTATTACGGGTAATACAGCTAATGATGTCTTTAATTGTAATAAATCTCTCGCATTGGCATTTCCAAATGCAATACGACCACTTAATCTTTCTAAATCATATACTTCATATAAATTATGACTTAAATCTTCTTTCTGTATAAATTTTTCTAACATAGTATCGATCATATCATATCTTTTTTCAATTTCCACACGATCGATTAATGGATTTTCAATAAAATGTTTCAAACGACGAGACCCCATCGCAGTCTTAGTACGATCTAATAACCAAATCAAAGAATTACTACGTTGATGAAGACGCAACGTTTCCGTTAATTCCAAATTTCTTTTCGTATGAATATCCATACGTAAATATTTTTTACTTTCACGGATTGTAACTGTTTGTAAATGCGCTAAACTTCTTTTTTGTGTTTCTGTAATATACGTCAATAAATGTTTTACTGTTTCAATATATCTTGGATCTCCTAAATTCGCATATATTTTTTCATATTCTGGATATGTATCAATTGTATCATGAACACTGACTGTCAAATGAAATTGACTTTGTAACATATGAATCAATTTAGAATCCACTTTACTCGTTACAACCAATTCTTTTAAACCTAAACCGACAATTTCACTTGTTACTTTTGCAAGTTGATGTTCTACCAAATAAACATAAAATTCACCTGTTGTAATATCCGCATAACTAATACCATATACATGTCCAAAATCTAATATATTTCCAATATAATTATTCTCTTTTTCATTTAAATTTTCAGTATCTATCACAGTTCCTGAAGTTATAATTTGAACAATTCCACGTTTTACAATTCCTTTCGCAGCTTTAGGATCTTCTAATTGTTCACAAATTCCTACTTTATATCCTTTTTCTATCAATTTTTCAATATATAAATTCGCAGCATGATGAGGAATTCCACACATTGGAATTCTCTCTTCTAATCCAGCATTTTTTCCGGTTAAAGTAAGTTCTAGTTCACGAGATACTAATTCCGCATCTTCAAAGAACATTTCATAAAAATCACCCAGACGAAAAAACAAAATAAGATCTGGATTTTGCTCTTTTAACTCTATATATTGTTGCATCATTGGCGTTACTTTATTCTTATCTACTTCACATAACTTCATAACATCACCACTTCTTTATTTTAACATAAAAACAAGAAAAATCTTATGTTTTACTTAGATTTTTCTTATTTTTTGATTCCATTTTGTTTCTTTAAATACTGTAGTGCATCGTCAAATGTTTTCACTTTAACAAGTTTAATTTTATAATTTCTTTCCTCTTTTAATTTTTTTGCTTCTTGATAATTATCCCCTTCAGGAACAAAGAAAATATCTGCATTGGCTTTTTCTGCTCCCATTAATTTATAAGTAACACCACCAATACTACCGATGTTTCCATTCGCATCAATGGTTCCTGTACCGACAATTTTTAACCCATTTGTCAAATCTTGATCAATTAAAGCCTGATAAATCGTTAAAGCTGTCATAAATCCAGCGGAAGGACCAGATTCTGACTTGCTGAAATTTAAAGTAACTTCAGGTTCTGTTTTTACTTCTCTTAAAAAAGAAATAATAATTCCTAATACTTTTTCTCCAGATTCTTGACGTACTGAAGCGCGAACTGTTTTTTCTTTTCCATCGCGTTTTACTGTAAGAGAAATCAATTCTCCTACTTCTTTTGTCTGAATGATATTTGTTAAATCATCTTTGCTTTTGAGAGTGATATCATCTGCTTTTAACAGTTCATCCCCCACTTTTAACTGCCAATCAATCGCAGGATCTAAATATGTAATATACATTTTTTCTCCTGTAATTTTTACTTCTTTTCCAGCTTTTTGATAAGCGTATAAAATCGCAGTTTGATTCGCTTCTTCTAGCATTAAATGGTCTCTTAGATAGGTTGCTTCTTGATTTTCGTTAACATCATTTGTTTCCACTTTTTCTAAATCCCAATCAGGAATGATAAAAGAAAGAAGTGCTGTAAATACAGTTCCTCGATATTCTGTAACATAAGCCAAATTATAACTTCCTTTTGTATCGACATTGGTATCAATATCAATCTTTTTCGTAATATCCATAATTCCCCCTGGAGCTTCTACAATATATGGAACAGGAAAAGTTAAAATAAAATAAGTACTAAAAAGAATAATTAAATATACATAATTGGCGCGTAAAAATCTTTTAAACTTTTCATATAATTTACTAAGCATATATTCCTCCTTAATAAGGTGTATGAAAGAAAGGGATGAAACATGTTTCAAAAAATAATCACAACAAGCATTATGTCAGTACTACTTAGTATCGCTTTTTTCATTCTAACAGAATCAAAAGTTGTCATGGAAGCTGTGTTATTTTCTTTTCAAATATGGAAAAATAATATTTTCCCTTCTTTATTTCCTTTCTTTGTATTATCTGAATTATTTATTCAATATGGTTTTGTAGAATTCTTTGGAGAATTATTAAAACCGATTATGAATCGTATATTTCGCATTTCTAATCCAGCTGCATTTATTTTTGTTATGAGTATTATATCAGGATTCCCATCAAATGCCAAATATACGAAAGCACTTTTAGATGAACATAAAATAAATGAAAATGAAGCAACAAAAATACTGACCTTTACTCATTTTTCCAATCCTCTTTTTATCTTAGGAACAGTTTCGATTACTTTTTTAGGGAATCGAGAGGTAGGTTTTCTCATTTTATTTTGTCACTATATCACAAATCTTATTTTAGGATTATTATTTCGTAATTATTATCCGAGTCCTAAAAGTGATTGTCATGTTTCTTTAAAAACAGCAATTACGAAAATGACCATTGCACGACAGCAGAAGAAAGAAGCATTTCCTACGATTCTTACAAATGCTCTAAATCATACAATTCAAACATTATTATTTATATTAGGGGTAACAACTACTTTTTTAATTATTACGACTATTATCAACCAACATATCTCGCTCTCTTCCTTTCATCAAAGTATATTAAATGGTTTTTTTGAAATGACACAAGGTTTAAAATATGTCAGTTTACTTAACATCCCACTGAAAATAAAAGGAATATTAACTGTCATGATTTTATCATTTGGCGGATTAAGTGTTCATATGCAATTAATTGGTATCTTGAGTAAAAGTAATATAAAATATTTTCCTTATTTAACTGCGCGTATATTACATGCCACCATTGCATCTTTTTTATTCTTTTTCTTGTTTGAAACATGGATGCCATAAAGAAAAATTAGATAATTACTATCTAATTTTGAATACTAACTAATGTAATACGAGCATATCCGTTTCCTTCATTTCCGAGTGTTTCATAACCAGTTCTTGCATTCGGCATAAGATGAAGACCATCAATCATTCGTCCATTGGTAAATACTTTTCCTGAGAAATGTTTCGCACTTCCACTTGGACTACCACTACTATTGACAGAATTACATCCGGAATAGCCAGAGATAAATGATGAACCTCCACCAGCTCCAGCATGCCATGCAGAACCACCACCACCGTAGTAGCCACCGCCGCCTCCGGCACCAGGATTGCTTGGATCACCTGAACCTACTCCGCCATTTCCACCAATCCCAAAAGACCCATTGGTACCACTCGTAGCACTACTTCCAATTTGACCTCCAGCTGTTTGTGTACCACCATAGCCAATATAATCTCCTGTAGTTAAAATCGTATTATGAGGATTACCGGCAATTCCAGTTAGAGTACCACCAGCTCCACCTTTCGCATCACCATCACCACTCGTAACACCGCCGCCACCAGCGGCAACCATAATACGATTTCGTAATCCTGTCACATTATTCCAAGTTCCTCCTGATAGGCGTACATCAGTCGCTCCACCACCATATCTAGCACTCGAAGGAGAACTTCCACCACCATTAAATGTCGCATTCTGAGCACCAACATAGACATATAATTTCTCGCCTTTATTCAAAGTGATATTTCCACTCGTATAAGCACCTGCTCCACCGCTTGTATTACCACCTTGAGCACCCCATAATTCAATTTGATAAGTACCTTTATATGGTGCTTCAAAGATTTGCCCAGATTTTACATGATCAAAATCATAGGACTTTTTCTTAACAGTTACTTTTCTCGTTCTTGTATATACAACACCATTATAAGTTACTTTATAAGTCAAAGTATAAGTTCCTTCTCCAGTACCAACAGTTCCACTCACACTAACTCCATCTGTTCGTTGTGCACCACTTGAATCAATCCAAAAATAACCTGGCTCTTGATATGGCTCATCTGTAGATATAATCATATTCTGTGATCCCTTTAAATATAATTTATTATTAGAAACCGTATCAAAAATTAAATCATTAAATGAAACTTCACTACTATTGTATTGATATACAACATTAATCCCATAATCACCATCTACTAATTTATTGATAACAGGTATTTTAATTTTAATGATAGAATCATTTTTAATACCGCCACCTGTGGATATAATTTGTTCATTTGATACATCAATCTCTCCAAAAGAACTTCCCTCTAGCAATTTAATCGCATATGTTCCATAACGAAAATAACGATTTGCTGTATCGAGTTGTAATCTTCTAGAAGTTGAATCATCATATAAAAAGTCTAAACAATATTTACCACAATTAGTAGCTAATACTAGTTTTTTATTTTCTAAATCATCTTCTAATGTCTGCATCATTAATGCTTGCTTTTGTAATAATTCTGTTTTTAAACTTGAATCTACCGATAAATTTTTTAATGAATATAGTAAATTAAATAAAAAATAAGCAACCACCATAACAAGTGCAAAAGAAACAACCAACTCCATCACAGTAAATCCACGATTCCACTTTTTATCCTTGTACATAAGAAACGCCTCCAAATCCAGTTACTTTAATGGATGCATAAGTACCATCTTTAAATTCTAAAATCAGACGATAACGATTGACATCTTTATCATATTGAATGGTTTTAATAAAGTTTTTTGTCTCACGATTAATATCTTGATTATTTTTAGATGCATTTAAATAGGCATCACTATCCAAATAATGAATCAAAAACGTTAAGTCTTCCGCTGTAAAATATATATGATCAACATTCAATGTTTCTTTTAATCTAGAACAATAAGTTGGTTCATCTAATAATTGGGCTGGACAAGCTGATAAGTCCAAATAATATTTTTTCGTGCAACCACTTTGGCCCTCACATTCACTATTTAATGTATCTACTAATGTACCATAACTATTTTCTTTAATATATGTTGAAAAATTACTAGCTGCATACATTCCAGTTACTGTATTATAACGAAAACTACGATCAAAACTCTGTTTTACAGTACGAAATTGAATAAACAAAAAAATTAATGTCGTCAATATAAAAACAGATACTAATAATGTTTCAACTAGTACAAACCCCTTATTATTTTTTCGCATAACATAGCTCCTTTATTATTGTAATTCTACTAATTCTATTATATAATATATTTAGACTAAATACTAGTCAAACAAATAAAAAAGAAGAGAATTAGAAAGAGGTTGACAAAATGATACGTGTATTTGACTTTCATAAAATGCCAATTGTCGATGTTGTAAATGAAATTTTATATGATTCTGCAAAACGTGGAGCTTCAGATATCCATTTTGATCCAAGAGATCATTATATGCAGATACGTATTCGTATTGATGGTTTATTACAAGATTATGCGGAAGTACCTACAGATGTTGAAAAGAACTTAACAACCCGTATCAAGATTATTGCTGGTATGAATATTACTGAGTCTCGATTACCACAAGATGGTGCGATTAAAATTAAATTACGTGATATTAACCTGGATTTGCGTGTATCTAGTTTACCTACCAATCAAGGAGAAAAAGTTGTAATTCGTATTTTGGATTACAGCCGAAGTTTAAATGGATTAGAATCATTGGATTTAAATGAGATTAATTATAAAAAAGTATTAGAAATGATGAAGATTCCAAATGGAATTATTCTTGTCACTGGTGCGACTGGTAGTGGTAAATCAACAACCGTGTATTCTATGTTACAAAAATTAAATATACCTGAAACCAATATTATTACAGTTGAAGATCCAGTAGAAATGGAAATTGAAGGAATTAACCAAGTACAAGTAAATTCAGAAATTGGTCTTACCTTTGCTTCTGCCCTACGTTCTATTTTACGTCAAGACCCAAATATTATTATGATTGGGGAGATTCGTGATACCGAAACAGCACAAATTGCCGTTCGTGCTTCTATTACAGGACACTTAGTATTATCTACTGTCCATACCAATAACTCATTGAATACAATTGAACGTTTAACGGATATGGGAGTTGAAAAATATTTACTTGCTTCTTCTTTGGAAGGAATTATCTCTCAGAAATTAGCACGTCGTCTTTGTCCAAAGTGTAAGAAAAAAAGACCAGCCAATGACTATGAAAAAGAATTAATTAAAAAGACATTAAATGTTGATTTACAAGAAACATGGACAGCTGTAGGATGTGACGAATGTCAAAATGGATATCGTGGTCGTTTAGCAATTCATGAAGTATTACGTGTTAATCAAGAAATTAGAGATGCGATCAGTAATGGTATGAAAAAGGATGACTTAAGAAAACTTGTCTATGCTGGTACTGAAACATTATTACAAGATGGATTAGAAAAAGCTTTAAATGGAGATACAACAATTGAAGAAATCTTAAAATTAATTGAATTAGACGTAGATGATGTCCAAGAAGAAGGAGAATTAAATTTAAAAGATTCTATGGAAGAAATTAATATGTCTCGTGAAAATAATGAGACAAATGAATTAAATCAGTTAAAAGAACAAATTATTGCGGAAGATAAAAAAGAAAATACAATTGATGCTGAACCATTATTTTAACAAGCATATCATTGCTTGTTTTTTTATACAAAAAAGACAGGCTCTCACCTGTCTATGGAATCAATATCATCATATCTAATAATTGATCGAATGGGATATTTAAAAATAATAAACTAATCGCTCCAATACACAAGTACGGTCCAAAAGGAACAACATGACTGTTCTTTAATTGAAAAGCAGCTGAAATTGGAAGTCCAATCACGGATCCTACAAAAATAGATAAAACAGCTAGAGGAAAACCAAGTACTAAACCAAAAAAGAATAGTAACTTAATATCCCCTCCTCCCATAGATTCCTTATGAAATAAATGATCACCAAATATTTTTAAAATCCACATAAAGAAGAATGCACAAATTCCTTGTAATAAATGAGACAACATATATGAAACCCCATACGCAGGAATCTGTAATAAAATAATAAGGATTGATCCTATAATCAATAACTCATCTGGAATAATCATATCTTCTATATCACTGGATACAATCATAATAAGAAAAGAAATAAAGATGATTCCAATAAGAAATTGCCAAGTAAATCCAAAAACAACATAACAAAGAGAAAAACAAACTCCTGTTAAAAATTCACTGAGAGGATAATAAAACGATAATTTTTTTTTGCACCATTTACATTTTCCGCCTTGTATAAAATACGATAAAATGGGGATCAATTCACTGGCCCCCAATTTATGTTTACAATAAGTACAATGACTACTTGGATAGATAATAGATTCATTATGGGCAAGTCTTGAACCCACTACATTAAAAAATGAACCAAAAATCGTACCAAATACAAATAAACATACAATATAATATAATTCCATAATATCAACTCTTCTACATAACTGTGTCGTATAATGTGAACATTGGAACAACAATTGCAAGAATAATAACACCAACAATTCCAGTTAACATAATAATCATCGCTGGTTCAATAAAAGTTTTAATACGTGTAACAGCTTGTTTATGCATTTCTTGATAATAATCTGATACTTTTTTCATCATTTCTGGCAATTCTCCAGTTTTTTCTCCTGTCACTAACATCTCATAAGCTGGAATAGGAAAAGCCCAATGATTAGCAAATGCAGCAGATATTTTCTCTCCACGTGATAAATTATCAATTGTACTACGAATTAATTCTTTATAGATCTCATTATCTGTAATTCGTTCCAATATTTCCATACTATCTGTGATAAATACATTGTGCTCCATTAAACTAGATAACGTTTTCGTAAATGTTGTAACTTCGTTATAAATCAGAACATTACCAAATATTGGAAGATGCATGATAAATGATTGAACAGCTCTTTTAAATGGTTGAATATTTTTATAACATAAGTAAAATACAACAATGAATAAAATAATTGCAATCATGATTAATATAAAATATTTCTTTAAGAAATCAGAGAGTGCCATAATTGCTAATGTGATACCAGGTATTTTCGTAGCATCCATACTTTCAAAGATTTCTACAAATCGTGGAACAATAAATAAAAGCATGAAAGCAAATACACCCATAGAAAGTACAAATACAATTGCTGGATACATCATCGCTGTAATCATTTGTTTACGAGTACGATCTATTTCAGTATAATACTCTGCCATATCATCCAATACCTCTGGAAGCTCTCCTGTCATTTCACTAGATTTTACCATATTTACAAGCAATTTCGGAAAAGCTTTTTGTTGTCTTGCTAACGCATCACTAAATTCTAGCCCTGTTGATAAATCATACAACATCTCTTTAAATACACGATTATATCCCTTATTTTTCGCATACTGTCTTGCTAAGATATGTAATGCATCAATCAATGTAATTCCTGCTTTTAAATATGTAGATAACTGTGTTAAAAAGAAAATTAAATCTTTTGTTTTTATTTTCACATGAGCACTACCACTACTTCCGTGAAATAAACTAATCCAACGGCTTGTTTTAATACTATATACTTGATAACCTTCACTTAGTAAAAATGAATGAACTTCTACTTTTGAATAAGCATCCATATATCCTTTGATCACTTTACCTTCAGGAGTACAAGCTTCATATTCATACATAATCTTAACATCACTTTTTTCAGCATCAGCACCATTATAATCAATTAACATTTCTTGACGTTTTACATCTCTTTGATTTCTCATACTATGTAATAATGGTGAATTTTGAACCACTGTTTTAAAACGATTCACAAGTGAATTTTTATGTTCTTTTTTCTCTTGCTTTCCTAATGTCTGTTTACGTAATTCCGCTTTTGCTGCTTCTACCTTTTTCGCACTAACTGATTTAGCCGCCTCAATTACTTTTTGCTCTTCTCTTTTAGCAGCACGAGCTTTCGCCTCTCTTTTAGCTTCACGTTTTCTCATATATGGTCTAAACAGACGACGAATAGACTCTAATCCGATTTGAATCCAGATAAAGAACGCTAAAACACCAGTCCAAGCATAAGCTGGAATTCTAATAAAAATCAATTCAATCAATAAATATATACAATAACAAATGGTAGCTAGACCCATTAAAATATAGTGAATAAAATGATATACCATAATACATGGCCATAAAAAAATTGAGCTCCAATGTTTCATGCTTGCATCCCCTATTCTTTTATAATCTCATTATACCATACAAATAAAAACAAGTAAAACATTTTTTGTATGGTTGCATACAATAAATTAGAAAGGAGTATATCATGAATTTTTATAATCCATATTCTTTATACCCATATATATCTATGCCAACTAGACAAGGACTGTTCTCGAATTTAACAACTGGACTTCGTAGTATAAATTGGAGCAATATACTAAATAATACACAACGTACTTTAAATATTATCAACCAGGCAATTCCGGCTGTAAAACAAATTTCACCTATGGTTAGAAATGCACGTACTATGTTTCGTGTTATGAATGAATTTAATCGTACAAATACTCCTAGTCAAACTACCAGTAATACAGAAACAGTCAATATAAATACAAGTACAAGACAAGAAAGCAATACCGAATCTGGTCCTACTTTCTTTTTATAAAAAAGCCATCAATTGGCTTTTTTGATGGCTTCTAATAATAGTGATATCAATCTTTCTTTTTCTTTCCTTTTTGCTTTATGAGTTCCAGGTATTTTTTGTAATAATGTTTGTTCTTGTTTTAATAATTGTTTTAAATAAGTTTGATTATATTTTAAATATGGACCTACTACATAGTCTATTTCTTGATAAGTACTTTGTCTTTTTTCAAACGAAATTACAATATATAATATATTTTTCTCTTCAATGATCTGTTCCTCTACAATGGCATAGCCATGAGATATCATCCATCTTCTTAAATAAGGGATATCTGTATGAGCACTAATGATACAATGCTTTACATCATCTCTTCCTTTTAAAATATTGATAATTGTATGCGTTCCCATACCAGATAAGATCACTGTATCTTCACTAGAAACATGTATACCTTGAAGACCATTCGTACAAATTACTTTTACAAAATCTTGTACTTGATATTTATCAATATTTTCTCTTGCTTGTTTTAAAGCATTCTCACTAATATCACTCGCAATACAAGGTATATGTTTTTCTTGTGCTAAATAAACATCTAGTAGTCCATGATCGCAACCAACATCAATCACAGATGTGGTTCTTACCATATCAGCAATCGTTTTTAAACGGTTTGATAATTTCATTAATCACCCATATAATCTTTTAATTTACGACTACGTGATGGATGACGTAATTTACGCAATGCTTTCGCTTCTATTTGACGAATACGTTCACGAGTAACACCAAACATTTGTCCAACTTCTTCAAGTGTTCTACTCTTTCCATCCTCTAAACCGAAACGTAAGCGAATCACTCTTTCTTCACGTTCTGTTAAAGTAAGTAACACTTCAGAAATTTCATCTTTTAACATTTCATTCGTAGCATAATCTTCAGGACTCATATTTCTTTCATCAGGTACAAAATCTCCTAAATGAGAATCATCCTCTTCACCAATTGGTGTTTCTAAACTAACTGGTTCTTGACTAATCTTATAAATATCACGTATTTTTTCAACTGATAAATTCATTTTTTTAGCAAGTTCTTCTTCCGTTGGTTCACGATTTAACTCTAGTGTTAATTGACGTTGAATACGGGCTAATTTATTGATCGTTTCAACCATGTGAACTGGAACACGAATTGTTCTTGCTTGATCAGCAATCGCACGTGTAATTGCTTGACGAATCCACCATGTTGCATACGTAGAAAATTTATAACCCTTTGTCACATCAAACTTATCGACAGCTTTCATAAGACCAATATTTCCTTCTTGAATTAAATCCAAAAATAACATACCACGTCCAACATAACGTTTCGCAATACTAACTACTAAACGTAAGTTTGCTTCGGCAAGGGTATTTTTCGCACTTTCATCTCCTGAATTAATACGATCTGCAAGTTCTAACTCTTCTTCCATTGTTAATAATTTAATCTGTCCAATCTCTTTTAAATACATACGAACTGGATCATTAATGGTAAGATCTTTTGTAATTGCCTCATCATCTAAAATTAATTTCTCTGGTTCTTTTTCTTTCATCTCTCCATCTTTATTACCATTTGCTTCATCTTCTGATAAAATTGGAATATGATTCTCACTAAATGTAGTATATAAATCATCTAACGAATCAGAGTCTAACTCTAAACCTTTTAATGCATTCGCAAGTGTTTCATAAGTAATATACCCCTTTTTCTTTCCTTCCTCTACTAATTCTTTTTTTCTAACATCAAATGTTTTAATTTCATTTATCATATTTTCTATCCCCTAACTTTAATTCAACAATACGAGTAGCCAGCTTTGTTTTTTCTTCTAGACTAGCTCCTTCCATTTCTTTTTGTAATCTTTTAATTTCTTCTTTAATTGTATATTCACGAATCACTCTCGCATAATCATTTAATTCTTCAAGACTTGCTTCTTCTTTTAAATTAAGTGCTACAATGTCTGAAAGTGCTTCTTGCATCACTTCATTATCACTGACATAAGTCATAAAATCAGCGAGTTCTATTTTACCATATTCACGATAAAACAGACGAATTTCACGTGCTAAATTACGATAAGCTTTGGTTGGCATAAATGTCACTTTTTCTTCATATACCTGAATTGCTTGTTCACTTCTTAACATATAATAAAGCAATCCTTTTTCGGCTTTTTCGTACTTTGTCTCACGTTTTTTCTCTTTCACAACTCTAGGTGGGACAATCATTTTCTTTTCGGTTTCCGTTTGGAACTTGTCCAATTGTTCTTTCAAAAAAGAGATATCTAATCCACTTTCATCATGAACTTTTTTTAATGTTACTTCACGCATAATATCATCTGGTATTTTTGAAAGTTCTTGAATGACTTCTTTCACATAATGCGTTAAATCAGCGCTATCACTTAAGTCTTTATTCTTTTTATAATATGCTAATTTAAAATCCATCGTACTCATAGGATTGTCCAGCTTTTTTTGAAAAGCCTCAGCACCATATTTACGGATATATTCATCTGGGTCTAAATCGTTTTCTAAGCGGACCACTTTCGGTGTAACACCAAGTTTTAGTAATTCTTCAATACAACTCGCTGTTCCTTTGGCTCCTGCTTGATCCCCATCAAAACAAATAATAATTTCATTGGATAATCTTTTTAAGTGACTCGCCTGCTCTTTTGTCACTGCGGTTCCCATGGTTGCAACAACATGTTTGATACCAACCGTATAAGCACGAATCACATCCATAAAACCTTCCATTAAAATAATTTGTTTTTTCTTTCTTGCTTCTTCTTTCGCGCGGTGATAATTATATAAGAGTTCCCCTTTTTTAAAGATTTCTGACTCTTTACTATTGATATACTTAAATTGTTTTTCATCGTTATATAAACGTCCTGAAAAACCAACAACACGTCCTTCTAAATCCCATAGTGGAAACATCACACGATCTATATAAATATCAGATAACCCATAACTATTTTCCACCACAAGTCCACTTCTTATCAGTACATTTTTCTCATAATTTTTCTTTAACAATAAATCTGTCAATGTATGCCCATCCTTTAAAGAATAACCAATACCAAACTCTTTTATACAAGTATCGTCAATTTGTCGATTCTTTAAATATGCCAAAGCACCTTGTCCTAATTTCGTATGTAAATTATTCTGATATAACTTACTGGCAAAAGAATAACAATCATATAAGTTTTGATATCTAGAAGAAATCTGATGTGTTGGCAAGTGTAAATTCATCTCTACTCCAGCTATCATAGCAACTTTATGAACCGCTTCTTTAAAAGATACGTGTTCATAATCCATAATAAATTTAAATACATTGCCAGATGCTCCACAGGCAAAACACGTATAAATTTGTTTCTCCCTAGAAACACTCATCGATGGATGATTATCATCGTGAAAAGGACACACCCCAAAGAAATTTCTTCCTTTTTGTGTTAATGGGATATAACTAGAGATTACATCGACAATGTCCACTTGCTCTCGTAACTGTTGTAATTCTTCTTGATCAATCACTAGAACACCCCCTCATTAATTAATATACTGCAAAACTTTGCAAATTCCTTTTTTTCTTACAAATTTTTTCATTTTTTTTAAAAAACAGTACTATTGTACCATTTTCTGAAAGAATTTCAATCTTTTTGTCGTACATAACTTCACTCTTACTAAAAAGACTGTGATTACTCACAGTCTATCTATATAAACGCTAAATGCAATTAGCGCGCATCAGGAAAGCATATCCTATAAATACATATCTGCTTTATTTTATTCTAAAATGCAATCTATGTTACATTTCCTATTTTTAATATATACAGTTTGCCATAAAATATTCTTGTAATAAATTACTTTCTAATAGATACAAGTTTTCATCACATAATGGTCATAAACATTTCTTATAACAACACTTCCATGTTCATCTGTTCTATAAACTTTGGATTGTCTCAAATGATTTAAAACTTGTTTACTAGGATGTCCATAACGATTATTTTTCCCAACCGAGATAAATGCATATTGTGGAGTAATCGCTTCAATCAATTGCTCTGATGTACTAGTTTTACTACCATGATGTCCTACTTTTAAGATATCAATATGAGAAAATTGATATTGTTCTAATAAATCTGTCTCTACTTTGTTACTAACATCTCCCATAAGTAAAGTGTTTAACTTACCAAACCCAAAATATATCACATTTGAATTATCATTTTCATTATCATACATTGTATGATTTAAGAATTGTAATTGTAAATCTGCTGCAGAAATGGATGTTACATTCTGCAAATAATTAATCCCTTTCTCTTTTAAAAGAAAAATTAATTCTTGTTCTAAATCATTATAAGTATCATGATTCAATATAACATTTTTAACTGGAAAATGTTCTACAAATGAAATACTCTCCCCCATATGATCATAATCGCCATGTACTGATTGTCAAAAAGTAAGTCGAGTAAAACACTTTATTTCCAAAGAAAAAACTACATTTATGTAGTTCTGCTTTAACCATTTTGATTTTTACTATATTTTTTTTCTTGATAATATAATGTCCTAAGTTTATCTAATCCTAAATCCGTATATTTAAAATCAAATCCATAACTATTTAATTCATCAATTAATTTATTTCTTTGTTCCTCTAAAGGTAATTCATAATAGTTTGAATTATCTAAATATACAAGTAACCCTATATCGTCAATTTCCTGTAATTGTACTTTAGTGTTCATTCCTTCTTTGTAATAATGATGATCTTTCTTTTTAGTATCGAAAACTTTTAAATATCCATTTTCTTTTAATTTGTTTTCAAAATCAAGAAGTTCATTTTCATTAACAAAATCAATATTCAATGAATCTAACAATTTATTTTCTACTTTATATCCTTCTTTAAAATTTACATTTCTTAAGCGAATACACTTTTGTTTCATTTCATTTTCTGTTAATTCATTTAAATTATCTTTTGTATAATATATATCATGTGTTTCACAATTAAAATCATTTTCTAATCCATGCATTTTTAAAATTTTATCATAGTATTCTAAAGTCTTATCTAATTTAAACCCAACTTCAACTATTAACATAATTTATCACATCCTATATATACATTATATCATACATTTTTTACATTTAATGTTTTGTTCTCTTTTTCCAACTCTTTCAAACTTTTATCTGGAGTTGGCAAATCTTCCGGCATTGTTCCACCAAGTTTCTTAATTGTATTTCTGATTTCCTTTCCAACTTCAAAATGAGTTTCATTTGCTTTACTTTCTAAATTTATATTTTCATTCTTTAATTTTTGTTCTGTTTGAGAGATTCTAAATAAATTTGCAATTAATTCATCACTGCCCATGTTATCCAAAATATCTTCTCTATATCTAAGTTTCTTTCTTCTTGCAATATCATTTGCTGTTTCTCCATTATATAATCCTTTATAACCTGAATTATGAAATTTATCGAAGTTCTTTACTCCAGCATTTCTAGCAGCAATATTCAAAGAATAATTTCCTTTTCTAGTTAAATCTCTTTGATAAAATCTTTTCTCATCTTCAGTAAGCTTACTATATTCTTTTTCATTTAACTCTTGTTTTCTAGTTTGAATCGCAAAATAAGTTTGACCTAAAGCTATTGCTTCTTTTCTTGAATCACCATTTTGTACTATTAAATAACATGCATATCTTGATAGTTTATAATCTTTCAATTTTCTGTTTGTTTTTGAACCTATTTGAACCAATTTCCCAACCTCGGGAAAATGGTCACTAACATTATAACCACTTTTTATACAAGATGTTTTTGCATATTCTATTGCATTAGAAAATCTCTCCCATTTGTTGTACTCAAGTAATGGCATTAATTCTCTAGCCAACCAATACTCATTGCCATTTTCATCTATATGTTTTATATTTTCAAATAATTTTTCTGTATATTCTTTTATTTCATTCATTTTTTTGTTCTCCTTTCTATGGTGCACATGTTTTAATTTTTAATTTATCATTATCAATTTTAAACATAATACTTCCATCTTCATCTGTTCTATAAATTTTACTATCTTCTAAATTTTCTAATACACTATCATTTGGATGACCATATCTATTGTTCTTTCCAACACTAATTACTGAATATTTTGGATTTATCTCACCTATGAATTCTTCACTTGAACTTGTTTTACTTCCATGATGTCCTACTTTTAATACATCTATATTTTGTAAATTATATTTTTCTATTAAATCATCTTCTACTTCTACACCAGCATCTCCCATAAATAGAAATTTATGTTTATTGAGTTCTGTATAAATTACACTTGAATTATCATTTTCATTACCATAATCTTTATTATTTAAAAAGTATAATTTATTATCATCTATATTTAATTCTTTGATACAACTGTAATATGGTATTTTCTTTTTATGTAATACTTTAATTAATTCTTGTTCTAAATCATTATGTGGCCCACAATTGAATATTACTTTCTCTACTTTAAAGTTATTTACTAAATTAATACTTTCACCCATATGATCATAATCACCATGTGTAAGAATCAAATGATCAATTTTTATAATTCCAGTTGCTTTTAAGTATGGAATAATGACTCTTTCAGCATAAGAACTTGTTTTTTTCAATTGCCAGTTTTCTTTTTGATAATTAAACTTGCCACCGGTATCCACAAGAATTGTTTTTTTCCCTCGAATCAAAAAACTATCTCCTTGTCCAACATCAAACATAACCAATTCATTTGGATAAAAATAAGTTGTCACTTTTAAAATACATAATAAACAAACAATCATAATCGTTTTATAACGAAGAGATTTTTTAGAATAAAAACAACATATAAATAAGATATAAAAACAAATGTCTGGCTTTCTAAAAATAACAGCACTTGGTAATATTTTTTCGGCGATTTGATTTCCATACTCTAAAATAGATATGAGAAATGAAAAGATAGGAAAACAAATAGGAAAAATCAGTACGAAAAAAGAAAGTGGAAATAATATATAACTGACAAAAGGAATATAAATTAGATTCCATAATATACTTGTGAATTGTAACTCGTATTGACTTGTTAAAGTAATAGGAATACTCGCAATAAAACTAATCAAAGACATCATGAACATTTTAGATAATGTTTTTTTCTTTTGAAAGTAACACGCACTTATAATTAAAGCATCACTTACTACAAAACTATATAAAAAGCCAATATCGTAAATACGATATGGATTAAGACACAACAATATACAGAAAAATACCATATAAAATTCATGAAGAGATAAATACTTCTTTCCATGACATAGTGAAAACAAAATAGAACCTAATACACGAATGACAGAGATAGAAAAACCAATGAGCCAAGCATAAAATAACATCACCGGAAACGCATATAATTGTGCTTTCTTACGATCTTTAAAAAAGCAAAGAAAAAAAGTTAAAAAGAAAGAAAAATGCATTCCAGAAATACAAAACAAATGACTAACGCCAAGCTTCATATAAATTTCATCATCATAGTTTTTCTTACTCCCTAATAAAAATAAACTTAAATAGGTATCATTTGAATGAATATGATCAATTCTTTTTTGAATCCCGTTTTTAACAATTGATTTAAACGAGTGATTACGCTTTAAAGCTTTAATTTTTTCGATTTGAATTTGCCAGTGAATATTTTGACTTTTTAAATAATTACGATATGAGAATTGATAAAAATTAGTATTTGTACTTGGTAATTGATATTCACCTTGAAAAGAAATAATCATTTCATATTCTAAATTTTTACTTAACCATTTCTTTTCTTGTAAACTTTTAATTTGATAATATGCGATATAGTTTTGATTTTGTTTTAATTCTAGTTTTAATGTATCACCAGTTATTTCAAAATCGATAATACGAGCTTGATTTACTTCTTCTTTAGGAACATTCCACCCTTGCTTTAAACAAGTATATACAACAATACAAGTAGTAAATAATATACTACATAGTAAGATATTCTTTAATTTTCTCAAAGGTACTATCGCCAATTCCTTTTACATTTTTTAAATCTTCAATACTTTGAAAACCATTGGTATTACGATATTCAATAATCGCATTTGCTTTTGTTTCTCCAATTCCTGGAAGTAACATCCATTCTTCTTTCGTAGCAGTTAGGATGGATATCACATGTGGCCCTTCCTCTACTGTGACAGTTTCTTCTTCTTTTCGGTTCGTAACCACGTCTTCTTCTTTTAGACATCCATCGTTTTTTATTTCTGGACAAACACAAGTTTCAATTGGTAATTGTAACTGATTTCCATTTTCAAAATCAGCAATTTCTTCTTTTGTATAAATTAAAATTACCATTTCATCTTTTAATTTTTTACTTAAATTTAAATAATTGGTATCTGCATTTTCTAAAAGTCCTCCTGCTTTCGTAATCGCATCCAATACAGTCCCCTTAGAAAACTCATATACACCAGGATTTAAAACAGCACCTTTCACATCAACAGCAATCATTTTTTCTTCTTGCTTCTCTTCTTTTGATGGTACATTTTTCTCTTGCAAAGAAATTGTATCTTCAGACTTCGAACAAGATATAACAAATAAACAAAGTAATAATAAAATAGATATTTTTTTCATATTTTCCCTCCTCTACTTTTTATATACAAAAAAAGTAGTAGGAAGTCCTGCTACAAAATAAAAAATATTTTTTAGGAGGAGGGCGGCACATTCTCCCTCATCTCTTTTGACCCATAAGGTGTGTGGACGTGCCGAAATTGTCCACCTCTCCTACTAATAGTATACTATATGGGATTATTTTTATCAAACAATTTTATAATATTACCATTTCGAATATTTCTATCAACTTCGCTCTCTCTCATAATCTGCATTTGAATAATAGAATTTTTCAAATTCTTATTTTGAGAAAAATTAAGCTTTACAGTTAATTTAATATTTTTATCAAATTTCTTAACTAACCAAATCGTGGATTCACGATTTATCTCCCAAAATATACAATCAGGGTATTTTAATATATTAGGAATACAATTAAGATAATTAGCAACTTCTGGATGGTGTTCTAAAATATGTTGCTTTCTTTCTAAAAATAAAATAACTTCAGTTGAAGAACACGTTTTATTTGTATACTTAGAAATATCAAACATTCCTACAACAGTCATTGGGACATCATATCATCCCCTTCCGTTTTCCTACTACTTTTTATATACAAAAAAAGTAGTAGGAAGTCCTGCTACTTTAAGGTTGGAATTTTTATTTTTTCTCTTTTTGTTTCAACACTGACACGTTGTACCATTGCGAGTGCAACCATTAATGAAATGGTAAAAGATCCTCCATAGGATAAAAATGGTAATGGTACTCCGGTTAATGGAATGACACCAAAAAGACCACCTAAGTTTAAAAATATATGCATAAAAATATAAATTGCTACACCAATACAAATATATCTACCACGAACAGTATTTGCTTTCGCAGACAAGTTTAAAATACGGTATAAAACGATAATATATAATAAGAAAACAATACTACATTTTAAAAACCCTTCTTCTTCTGCAATAATAGCAAAGACACTATCGGTATGAGGTTCAGGAATATAAGAATACTTTTGTTTGCTCTTCCCTGCTCCTAATCCCATTAAACCACCATCATTAATAGCAATAATACCATTACAAATTTGATAACCTCCAGTTTCATATTTACTACATGGATTAAAAAAATCAAAACGACTTTTTTGCGCATCTGATAAAATATGACCAGAAACTGCTATTTTCGCACATACTGCAACAATGATAATAATTAAAACTAGACCAATCGTTTTTAACTTTTCTTTTGGCAAGATTGGACTCACCCAAAACATAACAGCAAAGATAGAAAATAAAATAAACATCGTCCCTAAGTCTTTTTGGGTAAATACAATAAAAGGAATTAATCCACCAATGACAACGATTTTTGCAATCATATCCCAATGTTTATATTTTTTACTTCGTAAACGATAATAATATTTTTCAAATAACAAAGCTAAACAAACAATTAAAACAGGTTTTGCAAATTCACTCGGTTGGAATTGCATAAATCCTAAATTAATCCAATTTCGACTACCACGGTGATCTGATCCATACATACTAAGATATGCTAGCAACATAACAATCGCAACATACCCTATAATAGCCCATGGTTTATATCTATTTGTCTTCATATTTAAAACAATGATTGTAAGGATAAAACCAGCACCTATCATGGCTAAATGGCGGTAAAAATAATAATAAAGTGGGACTGCAGAAGTCACTGCTTCACTACTAGAGGCGGTTACAATATTTAAAAGACCAAAAATAAAAAGAAAGATCGTTGCAAATAAAAGCGGTTTATCCATATCAGAAATAAATCGTTTTAATCTCATTGTACTCACCTCTATCCTTTTATCATTTTACCATACTTTTGAAAAGAGTTCATCTATTTATCTGAAAATTGGGTATTAATCATAAACAAAATGACCTAAGATGAGTAAAATATAGTAAAGGAGGTATGAATAATGTACTACTATGGCGGATATCAAGGTTATGGCTGTGGTGCTCCATATGGCGGAGGATACGGTGGCGGTTACGGTACTGGATATGGTGCAGCAATTATTTTAGTATTATTTATTTTATTAGTAATCGTTATCGGTGCTCGTGCCTGCGGCGGTTGTAACCAACATTAGTATAAATATTAAAAAATAGATTTTCACAATCTATTTTTTTCATGTTCTATTTTGTATAATTTATCATTCTTTTCACATAATATCAAAGAAAGGAATGAGAATATGAATGAAAACATTAAACTATTAGAATACATTTATAAAGACGCTTCCATGGCTTCTTATACATTAGAAGAACTACTCTCAAAATTAAACGGAAAAGATAATAAAATCATAAAACCATGTGAAGATATTTTAAAAGGATATGAACGTTATCGTGATGAAACAAAAGAAAAAATATTAACATTAGATGGAGATTTAAAAGAAGAAGGATTGATGGCTAAAATGGGCGCTAAAATGGGAATTACAAAAGAAGTAATGGCTGATAATAGTGATGCTTCTATTGCTGATATGTTAATCAAAGGTATTAGTATGGGAAGTATCGATATGGAAAAGAAAATAGATGTATATAAAGATAATGTTGACAAAGAAAACATGAAATGGGCGAAAGATTTTTATCAATTTCAACAAGACAATATCAAGGCATTGAAAAAGTTTTTATAAAAGACATACTATGTCTTTTTTTATGTGTTATCTTCTTCGACTGGAATTGTACTTTTGTATGCTGTATGACTCATTGTCTCATATAAAAGAGGTTTGTGAAAAAAGAAAAAGCGAATGAAAGAATAACAATAAAATACGACTATAATCATCATACAACAAAAACCAAATGCCCAAGAAACCATATTTGTCATCTTAAAGAAATCAGTAATTTGAACATATAAAAATGCTAGTAAAAATGTGAAAACAAAATATAAAAGATAAAATAAAATACGACGAAGTATCCAATTTTTCTTTACGACTTCTAAGTGATCTGTAGTGACAATTTGTAAATGAAAAAATTTTTCAGCAATAGTTTGTCCGTTTAAACACAATGGTAATATAAAATAATAAACCAAAAACATAATTAGAAAACTATGTCTTGGATTCATACCAATTGTGTATCCAATTACAAATATAAAATAAAGGAAACTATCACAACCAAAAGTAATCATACGACGTAATGGAGATACATGTTTTCCAAGTTGATATGACTCTATATCAATTCGATCACGTGTCGGAATAACTTTCTGTAACATACCAGCTAGAAAATAACCAACTACTCCTCCTAATGTATTAATCATTAAATCATCAACATCAAATAAACGATAATTTCTAGGATAAATTCCATATAAACCAGTAAGTTGTGTTACTTCAAAAAATAAGGTTAAACAAAATGTAAATAATACAGTCTTTTTGAAATTACACTTAAAATAATAACGTAAATAAATTCCAAAGGGAATCGTTAATATTAAATTGTAAATTACTTGATAAAAATAAGGTTCTTTCAATGCTTGTAAATAAGTACTTGGATCATTCCATTGAAATGAGGTATGTGTGATAAAATCAGCAATAAAAGAAAAAGGAATAAGCTGTGTACGTGGTGTTGTTAATTGTGCTACTTCTGAAATGGTTGGTAGTGGTAAAATAACTAAAAAATAAGCAGTTAATAAATATAAAATAAAGGAATAAATAATCAAAGTACGAAAAGTATGGATTGCTCCATACTTATGGTACTGACTAATCATATAGGGAGTTGTAAATAACAATGCAATCAATGGGAAAAATAATACTGATGTTTGAATTGCTTCTAGATAACTATCCATGCTTTCACTCCCCTCTTATTTTTCTTTAATAATATTTTTGCTACAGAAATAAGTAATCATAAAATATCCACCATAAATGGCCACTAAGAAAATTGCTGTCATAATAATAGATGGTAAAAGTTGTTCATCTCCAAAAGTTGATAAGATAATATTGGCGAATTGAATTCCGAAAATTGAATGTATCATTGCCACAATCAATGGTAATAGGAAGAAACATGCAATCTGTAAAAACAAAGCATGACGTATCATCTTTTCATCTGTACCAATTCTTCTTAGAATCATATAACGATCTTTATTATCAGAGCTTTCAGATAATTCCTTCAAAGCTAGAATTGCAGCACTCGATATCAAGAAGATAATTCCTAGATATAAACCAATAAAGGTAACCATTGCTCCAAGTCCTACACTTGCTTCATAGATAGATATTTTACTAGTTGCATTTAATGTTGTAAGTCCTTCATCATATCCTTCTCCTGCTGGTTCTTGAATGGCATTTTCAATCTCATATTTTCCTTCTTTCGTATCGGCATGATAGTTTGCTGAAAAGATTTCTTCCATTAACATAGATTGATTGACTGCATCATCTGGAACAATATAAATTCCTGTATTAATATGGTTAGAACTCATTTCTGTAAACCCTTCTACAGTATGATCATATTTTGAATGATACGTTTTACCACCAAACGTTAAATCAGGTTTTTCCTTTAAAATTTCATCTCGAATTGATACCATCTGATCAAAATCAGCAATTACAATATACTCATCATTCTTTAATTGATAAGTTGGACTTCCCAATAATTTAGCTAGCTCATTATATTCACTAATTGACATCATTAATTCACGATAATCCCAATGGATTGCTGGAAAATTTTGTGAGACATATTCTCTTTTTGTTCCTAAAGTCTCTTCATATGTTACTTCATCTGTTCCATAATAATGAGAGACAACCACGTCTTTAAAGTATGATTCTTTGATATTTAATTTCTTAAAAGTCTCTGTGATAGGAACTAAAGAATCTTGTTTTTCTTCTTCTGTATAAACATATTGTCGTTGATTATCAGCAGGAATATGATATAAATCCCATTCTTTAGAAGCTTGAAAATCAATTGGTGCTAATTCTTTTAAATTAGCTGTCATAGAATTTTTTAATGATAAGGCACTAGATAAAATACCTATCGTTAAAAATAACATCAGGGAAATTACTGTCATTGAAAATACAGTTGTATTTACTTTACTAGCTAATTGTCTTAATACAAACATATTTAAATTTTTATAATACAGACGTTTCAGAGACATCAATATTTTTAATAAAATACCAGATAAAGACCAGAATAAACAGAATGTTGATATAGCTCCCACAATCATTAATTTACCAATACTTGAAATATTTAATGTCATAGCATTGGCTGTAACTTGGTAATAACAGTATGCTAAAGCACCTACAGATAGTATGAACAAAATCGTACATATAATCGGATTTTTTAACTTTACTTTTTCACTCTTTTTATTTGCCTGCAATAAATCAATTAATTTGCAACGACCGACTGAAATTGTATTAAATACCATGACTAATAGATACATGATACCAAAATAAACAAGTGTTTTTAACATTGCTTCTTGTGAAAAAACAAAAGTAAATTCTGATAGATCTGCTTCAAATAAATTAGCGACCAATACAGACATAAATTGGGACAATCCTACTCCTAAAAATAATCCGATAATTAATGATATCGTACCAATTAAAAGAGTTTCAATTAATAATACTTGAGATATTTTTCTCTTACTCATTCCTAAAGTCATATAAATAGCAAATTCTTTTTTTCTTCGTTTCATTAAAAATTGATTTGCATATATAATTAAAAATCCTAATATAAAAGATACAAATACACTCACACCAGATAACATTCCAATCATGAGTTGAATAATTTCTCTCGTACTAGATGTTACATTTAAAAATACCGTTTGTGTTTCCATGGAATTAAAAATATAGAAAATAGAAACACCTAAGATCAATGTAAAAAAGTATATTGCATAATCTTTCATACTTTTTTTCATATTTTTTATAGATAGTTTAAATAACATCGTTTAAGTCACCTCCTAAGAGGGTAACAACATCGATAATTTTATCGAAAAATTCTTTTCTTGTATCATCTCCACGACGTAATTCATGAAATAATTTGCCATCTTTAATAAAAATAACACGGGAAGCATAACTCGCTGTAAAAGCATCATGAGTTACCATTAAAATAGTTGCTTTTAATTCTTTGTTTAAATATTCAAAATTTTCAAGTAACATACGTGCTGATTTACTATCTAATGCTCCTGTTGGTTCATCAGCAAGTACTAACATTGGATTTGTAATCATTGCTCTAGCGCTTGCTACTCTCTGTTTTTGTCCCCCACTCATTTGATATGGATATTTTTTCAATACATCAACAATATTCAATTTTTTAGCAATCGCCAATACTTTCTTTTCAATATTTTTACTTTTCTCTCCTTGAATGGTTAAAGCTAGAGCGATATTCTCATAAGCAGTTAAAGTATCAAGTAAATTGAAGTCTTGAAATATAAATCCTAATTCTTCACGGCGAAAACGATTTAAAGCATTCCCTTTTAATTTTGTAATATCTTCTCCGTTCATATAAATGTGTCCACTAGTAACACGATCGATCGTTGAAATACAATTCAAAAGTGTTGTTTTACCACTTCCACTTGCTCCCATAATCGCAACAAATTCTTGTTTTTCAACATCAAACGATATATCATCAATCGCTTTTGTTAAGTTTCCTTTATTTCCATAATATTTTTCAATATGTTCTATTTTTAAAACAGATTCCATAAAATCACCCTTTCTGCTTTCAGTATAAACATTTCACTTTTATTTTACCATTCATTGATATAACAAAACCTTACAAAATTGTAAGGTTTTATTTCTGTTTTGAAAACGTCTTGATATATTTTTTCTCTGTATGCACTTTATCTTCGATATCAATGATAGAATAACCATACATTGTATGATAAGCTGATTTTTCTTCAATATTAGATACCGAATCATCATATAAAAATTGTTCTAAGAAATGTTGCCCGTGAAAGAGTAATTCTGGAATATATACATCTTCAAGTCTTTTATTATGAGATAAAAAATAACTACCAACATATTCTAATTGTGGACAATATAAGAGACACAACACTGTATTTGCGTCCATAAAATGATCTCCTACTTGATGTAAACTTGAAAAGTCTGTATTCATTAAAGAAGTAGAATACTTACAAAAATGGTCTCCTACTACAGTTAATAATGGAGTTTTTAATACTTGTAATTGCGTTGCGAAAGTGAGTACATTGTTTCCTACTATTTCTAGTTTTGGAGCATCTATAGAAATTATTTTAGAGCCATATAAAAAGTGATTCCCTACTTTCTTTAATTCTGGAAAGGAAGTAATTTGAGGTTTCTTTAACTCTTTCAAGCATTGATTCCCCATAGATATAAGACTTGGTAAAACTAGCATATTTGTAGTTTCTAATTGTTCGAGAAAAGAATTTCCTACACGTTCTAATTTAGGGAATGATACCTCATTCATGGCTTTAATTTGATCTAAGAAGTTATTACCGATGTTGCACAACATAGGTGCATACATATCCTTTAATTCCGTATTATGAGCTAAAAACTTATTGCCAATACGTACAATATGAGGCATATTAACTCTTTCAACTAAATAACTAGAATTCATAAAATTATCCCCTACTTCACGAAGGGATGGAAAAGATAATTCCTTAAACTTGTAATGATATATTAAAAAGCGATTCCCAATATATTCTAAATTAGGAAAAGATAATGATTCTAATTTAAAATTACTTTGCAAGAAGTAATCCCCTACCGATTCTAATCTCAATGCTTGAAAAGATTTCAAAATATGATTTTCACTCATAAAATGATTCCCAACTGAAATTAATTTAGGAAAAGATAATGACTTACAACCACGATTATTCGTCAAAACTTTATTTCCGATCTTTTCTACATTGGGACAATTCATTTCTTCCAAAGAAAGATCATAATACAAGAACCAATCATCTAATTCCGTTTGTAATAAATTTTGATAAAATATAAGATTTTGTGTTTCATTTAACTGAATCTTTATCTTTTCATGATTATTTTGATAAAAAGAAAGTATTTTACCGTCTTGTTGATTTTGAACCTCCACTTTATCAAATATCCCAATTGTATGAATCAAACTATCCTGTATTCGTGAATCAAATAATTCGATTTTCTTTTCTTTCATATCTAAAATAAAGTAATCAAAAATGATATAACGTTCTTTCGGATAGTGAATTACTTTTCGATTGCCATCAATTATAATATTATCTGTACAATAATAAGTATTATTAATCTCATAATTATATTTATAAAACTTTCCATCTTCTGCTATGACATAGCCTTCTAAATCAAATGCTGAATGAAAACTTTTTTGAACCATACCATAAGTATCCGCAAAGCTTTCTGTTAATCCTGGTATAATATAATCTAAATTATTGGAAAATGTAGCGTCAGGATTTTTAACGATATCATTATATCGATTTTTAATAGAAAGACAGTGCGCATCATTTCTAGTAAATTGAATACTTAAAACAGAAGTACCATATAAATCATCTCTTTCTGGATGAATAAAATCTTCTCTTTTGATATCATCAACATCTTGTTTCACAGCAAAAAAGACATAACAATTTTTTAATCTACCTCCAGCAAACGTACACAATTCTTCTCCTGGCTGATAGTATTTACGAAATGATTGTATCTCTTCTTCACTATGACATTCAAACAAATCGTAACCTACTTCGTTTAATAATTCTTTAGGTGTTTTAGTCATCGTTTTCTTTTGAATATAATTCTGCGGTAATTGTTCGTTTATAAATAATTGAAATGCAGTTTCTTTCTTTTGTTTTACGATATCATGATATAAAAATCTACTTGGATGAAAATGACTGAATAATAACTGTGGTAATAACCCCTTTTCTTCTAATATAGTAGGAAAAAGAGTCCGACATAAATGACTCATTTTCTCACCATAATACTTCTTAATGATCATTAAATCATTATTCATATGTTTTTAATTTATTTTCTAAAGCTTGCAAATCATCATGATCAGGGTGTGATTCAGCAAGCTTAAAGTTATCTAACATGATCTCAGCTTGTTTTCTTGTTTTCTCATCCTTTAACATGTCTTCGTATTTCTTTTGAAACTTCGGATCAATTTTTCCTTGACAAATAAAATAACCAATTACTTCATTATCATTTGGAATAGAAGATATCATTCTTTTAGCAATCATATCAAAGTAATTTTGATCTTTACCAAACCCACAAGTTCCAAATACAAATATCTTTTTATGGTGTAAAGTATGTACCAAATGCTGCATGGCTTCTGTCATATTTCCTTTATCACACCAACTACCTAAATATAAGATATCGCCAATGACTTCTTTTGTTTGATCGATACGAGAAATGATACTATCTGGATATAATTGATAGATCTTAGTGGCTAATAACTCTGTATTTCCTGTATTACTATCGTAAATAATCTGTTTCATAATTTCCCTCTTTCTAATACATCATAATAATTATTTTTACCAAATATAATCGTAACTTTTGTATATTCATTTTCTTTTGAGGTAATCATAATTTGATGTCCTAATTTTTCACATAAGTTTTTACAAATATAAAGTCCCATACCAGTTGACGCTTTTCCCAATCGTCCATTACTCCCTGTAAAACTTTGATCAAATACTCTTGGAAGTTCAGACTTTTTAATACCAATGCCATTATCCCATACTGATAAATAAATCTCATCTTTATGTTTTTCTTGTGATATTTTAATACGAGTCCCTTTTTCTTTACGATATTTTAAACTATTTTGAATGAATTGATTTAAGATAAATTCTAACCATTTTGAATCCGTATTGACAGTAATATCTAGATCTTTTAATTCCAATTGTACTTTTCCATAAATAAAAGCATCTTGATTTTTAACCATCACCTTATTTACCACTGTTTGTAAATGAGTGGGATGAATATAATAGTCTTTCTCAGTAACTTCTGAACGAGCATAGTATAACACTTGATCTACATTATTTTCAATCTCTACCAATGCTTTTTCTAATTCTTTTAATTTCTCATTTTTCGGTAATAATAAAAAACTACGAGCAAGTGGTGTCTTTACTTCATGAACCCACATTTCTAAATATTCTTTAAATTGTTTTAATTTTCTTTCATAAGTTTTAATATGTTCATTCATATCTTTATCTGTTTCTATTAAAATTCGATATAATAATTCTCCTTCTAAAAAAGAAGGTTGTTCCATTAATTCTACCAATAAATACTTTTGTGGTAAGCGATTTAACTTGTCCATTACACCATCGTAAAATTGTTTACGCTTCCAATAATCGTAGAAAAGCCAAAAAACAAAGATAAATAAGAAGAAAAAAATAATTAAAAAGGCACATAAGAAATTAATTTTAAAAATATAAAATAACCATATCATGAATATGAGAAAGAGAAAAATACTAAAAAGATAAAAGAAGCGATCTTTTAAATATTCTATTCTTTTCATAATAAAATATATCCTAATCCTTTTTTTGTTTCAATGGCATTTTCAATTCCCGCTTCTTGTAATCTTTTTCTAATCCGACTAATATTGACAGTTAATGTATTATCATCGATAAATTCTTCTGTATCCCATAAATATTTCATAATATCTTCTCGTGATACAATCTCTCCTTGATGTTGTAGTAAAAAGTGAAAGATACGCATTTCATTTTTCGATAATGGAATGACTTTATTTGCTGTTTCTAATTGCCCCTTTTGTAAATTAAATCGAATATGATGATAAGTAAGGGTTTGTACTTCTTTTTTACTTCTTCTTAAGATCGCTTCAATACGAAGCAGTAAGATACTTGGATTATATGGCTTGGTAACATAATCATCTGCTCCATAACTCATTGATAACATCTCATCTAACTCATTATTACGACTGGTAACCATAATGACTGGAATATTATTATTCTTACGAATCTCTTTCAACAGTAATTCTCCATTCATATATGGAACTTGAATATCTAATAAAATTAAATCGACATCTTGATAGTGAGCTTGAAATTCATCATATGCATGTTCAAAATCTTTTAAAATAAAAACTTGATAACCATGTTCTTCTAATAATGTTTTTAAACTTTGTTGCATAATCACATCGTCCTCAACAATTAAAATCTGATACATACTATCACCGCTTTCACTATCCATAATATCATATTTTGTGAAAAAACCCTACTTCTTTCTCTTTTTCATAAATACTTTACAATCTTCATTCCATTTCCGGTTTTCCGTCCAAATCCATATATCATTACTTAATAAAAGAATCATATTAAAAATAGAACAACAAGAAATTAAATCATTTCCTTCAAATGCTTCATTCATTCCGAAAATGGTAGCAGAAACAATCGTAGAAACTGCATTTGAAGTAAGTATATTATTTCTCTTTTCTTGTGATAATAATAATTCTTGTTTTAAACTCTGATATTGTTTGATCCACTCTTTTCTTTTCATATATATTTCCTCCAATTACTTTTCACTATATGTAAAAAGTAAGGAGATATGCAAAAAAAGTAGAATTAATTTTCTACTTTTTCAAACATACTCGCTGGCTGTCCACAAATTGGACAAATAAAATCAGCAGGAAGTTCATCCCCTTCATAAATATAACCACATATTTTGCATCTCCATTTAGTCTTCTTGTCAGTTTTTACTTCTTCTTGATAGGTTGGTGCTTTTTTAGGAGAAGTTCCTTTTTTTACATCGTGATAATAAGCATAAGTCATACTATTATCTTGATTTAAAACTTCACTTTCTACTACTTCTCCAACAATTATGATATGACTTCCCACATCTAAGGTATGAACTACTTTACAAGTAAAACCAGCATTCATTCCCTCTACAATATACGGGTTATCTAATGTATCATATTTTGTTTCAAATGATTGAAATTTATCAATCTCTTTACTACTTTGAAAGCCAAATGTAGCAATCACATTCATATCGACATTTTCTGAAAGTGATGTCACATGAAATGTTTTACTTTTTAAAATCATATCGGTTGTATAATTATCTTTATTTATTGTAATAGATACTTGTACAGGTTGACTTGTTACTTGCATCAGTGTATTAATAATACAACCTGCTTGTTTCTCTTCCCCTTTACTAGAGACTAAATATAATCCTGAACTAATTTGATATAACGCTTTTTTATCTAACATAATTACCTCCTAATTTTGTAAACTACTTACTAATGATTGATATTGTTGATAAAGAGATTCATTTTGAAATAATATTTGTCCATCAGACACCATATAACTAGATCCATTTGCTTTTAAGAATTCAAATATCTTAATATAATTATCAATAAAAACAAGCGTCTTTTCTTTTGTATCAATCAAATTATTTTGCTCTTGTTTTAAAGCTCCTGCAATATCAGAATCCAACATCATTTTACGATATAAATTTTGATAAGAAACTGATACCTTTTCTTTTTTGATTGCATTCATAATCTCTTGATCACTTGTCATGGTAATCATTTGATTCATAACCTTTTCAATATCTGTCTTTTTCTTTTGCAAATAAGTTAATGTATCATGAAATTCTTTTCCATCTTGTTCAATTCTCTCTACGGTAAGTAAATTTTTTAATGTATCGTCATCGATGAGTGTTATCACTTGTTGACTAATTTTTCCATAATCCGCAATATAATTTTTCATCGTTTTTTCTACCACCGCATAATCCCCTGTGGTATAAATTTTCATATCTACTTGATCTTTCAATATATCCAAATTACCAATTTTATCTGTTTCTCTAGATAGTAAATATTCTTGGTATTTTTGATAGCCAAAGAAACCTCCTAATGCAATTAAGACAAGTATCGCAACGATCACTAAAATCATCAGAATTGTTTTCTTTTTTATTTTCATCTTATCCCCTCATAACCAGTATAACACAAAGTATCAGAAAAAGGAAATTGGTGGTATTGTTCCTTTATTTTCAGTACTTTTTGTGGTAAAATGGATAAAGGAGGTGATAAAATGTTTAAGAAATTAAATATTTTAGACGAAAGCGATAAACATCTAAGAATGAAAAGTAAAGATGTCACATTTCCTCTATCAAAAGAAGATAAACAAACAATTCAACAAATTATCAAACATTTAACATATAGTCAAATTGAAGAATATGCTGAAAAATATGATTTAAGACCTGGAATGGGACTTGCTTTCCCGCAATTAGGAGAGAATAAACGTATTATCGTAATTGTTCACGAAGTAGATGATGAAGTTTTTGATAATTATGTGATGATCAATCCAGTCATCATCTCTCATTCAGAAGAAATGATAGCTGCTGAAACAGGAGAAGGATGTTTAAGTGTCAATCGTGAAGTAGAAGGTCATGTGGCTAGATATGCCCGTGTAACAGTAGAAGGATATGATGAAAAAGGAAACAAAATTCGCGTCCGTGCCAGAGAAGATTTAGCGCTTGCCTTTCAACATGAAATTGACCATTTAGACGGTATTTTATTCTATGATAGAATTAATAAAGATCATCCATTCTACTCAGATGATGAAATTAGATTAATATAATAAAAAGGAGAAAGCTATGAGAACAAGAACAAAATTTGTGCTACTAATTATGGTTGCCTGTGCACTCTCTATCTTTATTTATGAGAGTATTGAAAATGTACAACCAGTAAAAACATCAGAAGATATTTTAGTACATCAAGAAACTTTAGAAAAAGAATTTAAAACATCAGAAGAAAATACAATCGATAATCCTAAAATTATCTTAAATCCATATGAAATTTCCCCATTAACAGCTCTTATTATGTTTGAAACAAAAGATTTAACAGCTCCAACAGTTAAAATCATGGGAAAAGATGACAACACAACTTATGAGAAAACATTTACCCCAAATAAAAAACATATTTTACCGATTTATGGATTATACCCTGATAAAAATAATGAAGTAATCATTACTTTAAATGGAAAAGATTATACATTCCATATTCAAACAGAACCATTACCAGATGATTTTGTATTACCGACTGATATCACAGCCAATAAAGATGAGTTAGAGAATGAACTTTATTTTGTTACTCCTTCTTCATCTGGCTATACAGCAGCATATGATGTAAATGGAGATGTTCGTTGGTATTTAACAGAAAATATGATTTGGGATATTCAAAGATTACAAAATGGCAATATTATGTTAAGTAGTAATCGTCTAATTAATCCACCTTACTATACAACTGGATTAGTAGAAATGGATTTGTTAGGAAAGATATATTATGAATATGTTTTACCTGGAGGATATCATCACGATGTATTTGAACTAGAAAATGGAAATTTATTAGTAGCAAGTGATGATTTCGAAAGTGGTACGGTAGAAGATTATGTAGTAGAAATTGAAAGAGATACAGGAAATATTGTAAAAACAATCGATTTAAAAGAAATTTTACCGACGGATCACGGTGGAAATCAAATGGCAACAGATTATGATTGGTTCCATAATAATGCTGTATGGTATGATCGTGAGACCAATTCTATTACATTATCTGGAAGACATAAAGATGCAGTCGTTAATATCGATTATAATAGTTTAGAAATTAATTGGATCATTGGTAGTCCTGATGGTTGGGATAAAAAATATCAAAAAAATTTCTTAACTCCAACAAATGATGATTTTGAATGGCAATGGGCACAACATGCATCTATGATTTTACCAAATGGTGATGTATTTATTTTCGATAATGGAAATAACCGTTCTAAAACAAAAGAAGGTAGTATTGATGCGAGTGATAATTATTCAAGAGGTGTTATCTACCGTGTTAATAAAGTAGATCATACTATTACCCAAGTATGGCAATATGGAAAAGAAAGAGGCAGTGACTACTACTCTCCTTATATTTCTGATGTTGATTACTTAGATGAAAATCATTACTTAATTCATTCAGGTGGTGTAAATACTGTGGATGGTAAACCCGGAAATGAACCTGCAGGACTAGAAAATTCTGATTCTCTAAATTCCTATACAACTGAAATCAAAAACGATGAAGTTATCTTTGAAATGAACTTACCTACTAACTTATACCGTGCTGAAAAAATGAATTTATATGCCAATAATGTATTTAAACTAGGCGTTGGTAAAAGATTAGGAAGTATGGGAGAAACAAAAAAAGATGGAACAACAAAAAGCGTATTATTCTCTCGTAAAATGGATAAAGAATATAAAAGGCATGAGATACAAATAACCAAAGAATCTGATCGTTTGGTAGTAACAGGAACATTTAAAAAAGGAGATCAAGTAGAAATTATCTTAGATAGTATCTTTGATAAAAAAGCTTATTTACTTAGAGTTTCAAAACATCCATATACAGCAATGTGTGTCGATGTATTTAATGAAGAAGAAAAGAAAAATGGAATTACTGTTACAAAATATATTAATTCAGAAAATATTCATGGTAAAAAATATATTTATATTAAAATAAATGGAAAAATATATAATACAAATCAATATGTTATATTCTAGTAAGGAGTAATCCTTACTTTTTTTATTTGCAAATCTCCTACTCTCTTTAGTATCACAGATCTATTTTATGTATAAAAAAACTAAGAATCAATTGATTCTTAGTCGTAAATACTATCTTTATCATACTCTAAAATACTACCATCACTTGCTTGTATTTTATAATCATATTCATACTCTGCAAATACAAAATCAACTTCATATACAAGACGACGGTCATCATATTCTTTTTGAATATGTAATCTTTGTACTTCTGCTTCTGTTACTTTAGCATCTGTAAATGCGATATTCTTCGCTTCCTCTTCTGTGATTTCACTGTCTGTACTAGGTGTTGATGGTTCACTCTTATTGGATGATTGACTTTGTTTTTGATAATCTGTTTTAACAATCTTCCCCTTTTTCGCATCTACTTTAAAATCATAATCTTGATTTTGATAATATAGTTCTACCTCGTATAATCCTGTATCCAATTCTAATTCCATCTTTTCAAAAAAGATATCATTTTCTTTATCGTTCATATAATTCGCAATGGTTTCTTTTATTTCATTTTTATTCATATATGTCATACGAAAGTAAATGTAAAATCCTGCTAAAATGGCGAGGATAACAGCAATGATTGCAATGACAATTTTCATCTGCTTCTTCATATTTCACCAATTATCTTTCTAATCCCATTAATTTTGTCATTTCTAAATATTTTTTGCGTGCTAATTCTCTAGATTTCGATATTCCTTCATCTAAAATTTGATCTAACTCATCACTGGTCATTAATTCTTGATATCTTACTTGAATCTTTGTTAATACATCTACTACTACATCAGCAACTTTCTTTTTAAAAGTTCCATAGTTTTCCCCTTCAAATTCTTTTTCTATCTCTTCTATCGTATTTCCTGTTAAAGCTGAATATATATTCATTAGATTAGAAATACCAGGCTTATTTTCTTCATCAAAATGAATATTCATATCAGAATCAGTTGTAGCCCCCATAATTTTCTTTCTAATTTTCTTTTCATCATCCAAGAGCAAAATTACACCATTTGGATTTTCTTCGGATTTACTCATCTTCTTCGTAGGATTCTTTAAATCTTTTATTTTTGTTCCAGTTTCTGAAATCAATGGTTCTGGAACGACAAAAGTATCTCCATACATCTTATTAAAACGAATCGCAATATCACGAGCAAGTTCAACATGTTGTTTTTGATCAATTCCAACTGGAACTAAATCAATATCAGCATATAAAATATCTGCAGCCATTAAAATAGGATATGTAAGTAATCCAACAGAAAAATTTTTATGTTGTTTTGATTTCTCTTTAAATTGGATCATTCTAGCTGCTTCGCCGTGATATGTCGTACATTCAAGTAACCATGAAATAGCAGGAATAAACTCGTTTTCTGATTGTAAATAAATGATATTTTTCTTTGGATCAATGCCACAGGCAATATATAGCGCTAAAAAATCTTTAATTCTTCTTTTTAATTCCTTTGGATCTTGTGGAACTGTAAGAGCATGTAAATCAGCAACAAATAAATAAGATTCATAATTATCTTGTAATTGCTTCATCTGTTTAATTGCTCCAATATAATTTCCTAATGTTAATTCCCCTGTAGGTTTTAAACCTGTTAATATTTTTTTCATGGTATCTCCTCTTTCTATATTGCCATTTTATCACAGATATATTTAGGGTGCAACACTTGCGATATATAAAAAAAGAACCATAGTTCTCTTAAAATATATATTTTTTTATCTCTAAAACGTATTTATTACTTTTGGTATTTCCCTTTAAGATACCTACTTGATATTTACCAAATTTTTTAATGGAAAATGTATCACATTCTTTTACAATAATACTTCCCGAATATACAATTTCATCTTGATAACGAATCCATTCATCATGAAACAATTCTTTTACTTTACTACGACTATAGTTTGTAATTTTACTAACAATACTATCTAAACGATAACTACTAACTAAGATTATCATTTTATCAAATTGTGGTTGATATTGCTTTAATACATGATGATGGACTTCTTTTAAAGTAATACGATTTCTTCCTACTTGATGAAAATTTTCTAAAATATAATCTTTATACTTCGCATCCACATACATATAATAGTGGTTATGATATGAGATAAAATCACCGAGAATTTTAGAATCAATCTGCAAAGAAAAGAAACTTCCTAATAACATTTGATGTGTGAATAAATCATCTGTTTGAATTTCTAATAATGCGATTTTAGGACGATTTTTACTATAGATCACGCGCTCTACATGTCCAAAATAAGAATATACTTGATAAGAAACATGATTCTTATCAAGTAATTGTTTTAATACCTTTTGTTCTTGTAAATTTAAAAAGCCACTACTCTTTCCTTTTGCGATTAAATCCATTTGATGTAAAAGAGAAATATAATCTTTTTTATGCATGTTGTCCTTTCATATCTTCTAATTTCACACTTACTAATTTACTAACTCCTGATTCTTGCATTGTAATTCCATATAACACATCTGCGTATTCCATGGTTTTCTTCTTATGAGTAATTAAAATAAATTGTGTTTTATTTTTTAATGTTTGAACATACTTTCCAAAACTATCAACATTTACTTCATCTAAAGCTGCTTCTACTTCATCTAAGATACAGAATGGAACAGGTCTTGATTTTAATATTGCAAACAGTAAACTAATAGCTGTAAATGTTTTTTCTCCTCCACTTAAAAGACCAATGGTTGTTAATTTCTTCCCTGGAGGAGAAGCAATAATTTCAATTCCAGTTTCTAATATATTATCTTTATCTGTAAGTTTTAACGTTGCATCTCCGCCTCTAAATAATTCTTGAAATGTCGTTTTGAAATTATCTTTTACAACCTCAAATGTCTTCATGAATTCTTCTTTCATAACCGTATCCATCTCATCAATAATTTCTAAAAGTACTTGAATTGCTTCTTCTAAATCTTCTTTTTGTTTCATTAAAAATTCATAACGAACACTAACACGATCATATTCTTCAATCGCGCCTAAATTCACTTCTCCAAGATCTTTCAATTCGCGTTTTAATTTAGAAATCATATCTCTAGCACTTGCAATATCCATCTCTAAATTATAATGATAACTTGCATACTCATAAGTCATACTATAATTTTCAGTTAATGAATTTAATAAATTATCTAATTTTACATCCATACGATTTAATTCAATCTCTAAACTTTGAATCTCTTTATTCTTAGATTGGAACGTACTATTTTCTTTTTTTAGGGCGAATTCAAAATCATCTAAACTACTCTTTACTTTTAATTGTTCTTGTTTTAAGTAATTTTGTTTTGTTTCGATTTCTTCTTTTTTCTTCACTGCTTCATAATATTCATTCATTGTTCTTTCTTCTTCTTCAGATAACGTATTAGAAAGAACTTGTTCTGTTCTACGTAATTCTTCAGAACCTTGTATTTTTCTTGTTTTTAAATGTTCTAACTTATTCTCTTTTTCATCAATCAATAATGATTTAGAAATCTTTTCTTTCTCTTTTAAATAAATTTTATCAGAAAAGGCAGATAAATCTTGGTCAATCCGATTGATTTCTTCTTCTTTTGTCTGTTTATCATTTTCTAATAAATGAAGTGTGTTTTTTTCTTGTTCTAAGTCAAACTTATCACGTAATGGATTATTATTATACTTTGTATTACCACCAGTTAAAGCTCCTCCTGGCTGTAATAACTCACCTGTTAAAGTGACAATACGTAAACGATGGTGAAATTTCTTCGCAATCTGATTCGCATGGTCTAACGAGTCTACAACGACAGTAAGCCCAAGTAAATTTTTAAATATAGATTCATAAATAGGTGCATAAGAAACTAATTCTGCGGCAATTCCAATAAAACCAGATTCTTTTTTTAAACGCGCAAAAATATCCGAATCTAATTCTTTTTTCTGGATAATATTTAATGGATAAAATGTAGCTCTTCCTAAATGATTCCTTTTTAAATATTCAATGGCTTCTTTGGCAGCATTTTCATGATCGACAACAATATAATTAGAACCTGCTCCTAAAGCTACAGATAAAGCCTCTGTATAACGTTGTTCCGTTTCCATTAACTTAGAGACTGCATCATGAATTCCATTCAATCTAGGCTCATTTAAAACACTTCTAACAGCAAGTGGTAAAGAAGATGAGGTATCAATTGCTTCTTCTAAATTTCTAATCTTTCTTTCTGATTGTTCTATTTTATGATTCAAAGAACGAATTTCATCATTTTTCTGATTTCTCGTCTTTTGTAAATTTCCCTCTTTATCACGTAATTCATGTTCTTCTTTTAATATAACTTGATATTGCTCTTTCTCATATTGCAATTCTTTTTCTAATACACGAATTTCCGTATCTAATCGAATAGCTTCATCTTTTAGTAAAATGGATTGATTTAATAACGCTTGATCATCCACTTCATACTTTTTACGTTCTGTAATCATCTGTCTTTGTCCATTTAATTTTGTCACTAAAGTTGAAGCATCTAATAAATCTCTTTGAACCTTTTCCATTTCCTTTTCTATTTTATCAAGATCATTTTTATACTTAGAAATTGTTACTTCATTTTGTTGATTACTCGTACGAATCGATAAAATTTCTTCATTTAAAGTCTCTAATCTTTGCTTAGAAGTCTCATACTTTGTATGAATTTCACGAATATCATGTGTGATAACTGAAATTTCTATTTGTTCTAATTTTTCTTTCTTTTCTTTATATAAACAAGCTTTTTCTTTTTGTGCTTTTAAAGGTTCTACTTGTACTTTTAATTCATCGATAATATCTTTAACACGCTCCATATTATCATTGGTACGATCTAATTTACGTAATGCTTCTTCTTTTCTTTTTTTATACTTTAATACACCAGCAGCTTCTTCGAAGATAACTCTTCTATCTTCTGGCTTACTAGACAATATTTCCTCAATTTTACCTTGTGAAATAATATTAAAACTCTCTTTCGCTACTCCTGTATCCAACAGTACTTCTGAAATATCTTTTAAACGACAACGTTCTTGATTTAATAAATATTCATTACTTCCATCTTTATAAACTCTTCTCGTAATAGATACTTCATCATAAGGTACATTTAAATAATGATCTTGATTATCAAAAATCAAAGTCACAGATGCCACATTCATCGCTTTTCTAGATTTAGAACCCGAAAAAATAACATCCGTCATCTTATCATCCCCACGTAATGATTTAATAGATTGTTCTCCTAATACCCATCTCACTGCATCTACAACATTACTTTTTCCACTTCCATTTGGGCCTACAATTCCTGTAATACCAGGATGAAACTCCAATATTGTCTTATCGGCAAACGATTTAAATCCGTGCGCAATAATTTGTTTTAAATACATGTTATCACAACCTTACTGTACTAAATAATCACCAAGTAATTGCACTCCTTGATGAAGAGAATCACGAATAAAATAAAATTTATCGAGAATAATATGTCTTTTCGCACCATTTACCTTTACTTTTATGATTATACCTTCATGATCCTCATGAAAAGTGATTTTCACATTTCGATAACGTTGATAACGTTTTTGAAACTCCTCTTTCTCTAAAGATAATTCCTCTTTTTTCCCATAATATATAATCTCGTCTTTGGTCATATAAATACTATCACGAATAAAATAACGCCAATAACCATCAATACTACAAATCCGACAAAGAATTGTATCTAAGCGTTTCTTACCAACCTTTTTACGTAACTTTTTAAGTGGTATCTTTTTATTCTTTTGTTTTTTGCCATCAATTGGCATCGTATCAAAACAATCCAATAGCCCACATTCTACTATATCTGAATTATTTTCTAAAGTTTCTATCACTTTTTGAGAGTCTATCCCAATGGCCATAATACTACCTTTTAAATGTTTGGCGATATCATTTATCTTCTTCTCATAAATCATAAGTATTCTCCTCTAACAATTGATTCAAAGTATAATGCGCAAGTAAAAAACCACATACAGCTGGAACAGTCACAATCGTTCCTAATTTACCATCTAACTTCATAGGTGATTCCTTACTACACACAACTGGAATCTTTCCCTTTAAATGTTCTTTTTTGACATAATTACGAATCATTTTTGCGATAGGATCATAACTTGTTTTCCTAATATCTATTATTTCTAACTTAGTAGGATCTAACTTATTAGCAGTTCCCATCGATGAGATAAAAGGAATGTGTTTTTCTAAACATTTCTTAATTAATAAACATTTAACTGTAATCGTATCACAGGCATCTACGATAAAATCTATAGAATGATCAAATAACATATCTATATTATCAATTGTTATCTTTTCTGTAATCTTTGTCACCTGACAACTAGGTAGTATTTTTTGAATCCGACTTTCCCAAACATCTGTTTTATTAATCCCAACTGTTTCTTGTAAAGCAATCAATTGACGATTTATATTCGTAATATCTACTTGATCATAATCAACTAAAATAATATGTCCAATCCCACTTCTTACAAGTGCTTCCACAACATATCCACCTACTCCACCAAGGCCTAAAACAAGAACTGTTTTATGCTTTAATTTATCTACTCCATTTTCAATTAAATAAGATAACCTTGTTAATTCTTTCATACGATCCACCACTATTTTATTATAACATAAACAAGTTATTTTACCAAAGAAAAAGAAGTATCAACAGCTCTAAGGAGTGAAACTTTTTCGCAATCAAATATCTGATATAATATATAAAAGGTGGTTGATTGTATGACAAGAAAAGAAAAAAGAGAATTAAAAAAAGATAAATCATTAGTTTGTGATCTATATAATATCATAGATAAATATTTACCAAAATTATTTATTATGTTTGAAAACTTAACAGATATTCGACAATAGGGAAAAATTACTTATGATATAAAAGTAATTTGTATTACTCGGTTATTTGCTCTTCTATGTGGTATTACTACCATGAATTCTTTGACAAACAAATTAAACAACGAATTAACAATTGAAACATTGGCAAAAATAACGAATTCTAAAATTGATGACCTTCCTCATTACGATACAATCAATGATGTCTTTGATGATTTAAACATTGAAGAACTTCGTAAAATTCAAAAATATATTGTTTACACTCTAATTCGATCTAAAATGTTCGATAAATTTAGATATCATGGTAAATTTCAACTTCTAATTGATGGCACTGGATTAGTTTTTTTCAAACAAAAACATTGTGATCACTGTTTAGTAAGAAAACATTCGGATGGTCATTTTTCCTATGAACATCAAGTTTTAGAAGCAAAACTTATTTTTGGTTCTTTTGTTTTAAGCATTGATTCTGAATTTATTGAAAATCCAAATCCGAATGTGGTAAATCTTAAAAAGCAAGATTGTGAAATGAAGGCTTTCAAAAGAATGGCTGTAAGACTTAAGAAAAATTTCCCAAAACTTTCTTTCATTATAACTGGAGATGCTTTATATGCTTCTGGTCCTTTTATCAAACTTTGTTTAAATAACAATTGGGATTATATGTTTCGTTTGAAATCTGATAAATTAAAAACAGTCAATCAAGATTTTGATGGTTTGATTTCAATTAACTCTGGTTCTAATCATAAAGGTTATTTCGTTGTGAATGATTACCAATACAATCAATACAAATTTAATATCATTCGATTTGTGGAACATATAAAGTGTAAAAAAGATAAAATATTTACTTTTACAACTAGTTTATCTGTTACAAACAATAATGTTAAAACTTTAATTATGATGGGACGACAGAGATGGAAAATAGAAAACAATGGTTTCAACAATCAAAAAAATATTTTATTTAACATTTCTCATATGTGTTCACTGAATTATAATGCTATGAAAGCGCATTACTTCTTTACTCAATTTGCTCATACAATTCGTCAATTATTAGATCTAGGATCTACTTTAGTAAAACCTTTTCAAGGCAAAATAAAAGAAATAAGTTTCGCCATACTAAACGAACTTATTTCCTCACATATTAATGTCTCTCTTAATCGTAATTTTCAATTAAGGTTCGACACTTTTATTATATAACATTTTTTTCTAATAATAAATACTAATTCTGGTTTTTTGGGGAGTTTACAGAATCTTTTTTTGTTGGTTTTGCTTTTTTCAATAATTCTAATTTTGCGAAAAAGTTTTTTTCTTCTCTATTTTTTGACATAAAAGGAGTAAAAATTAATTTTCACTCCTTAGAACTGAAGTATCAAAATGGATACTCCATTTGATAAACACTTTTATTGTATCATATAAGGATCTAACTGAGTTCCAGTTCCGATTGTTACTTGAATGGAATATTTTAAGAACAAGACTGGCCTTACAGATTCAGCAGATGATGATGGACCTATCTCCGTATACGCTATATACTCTAACTTTGAGGCTAAAGCTACATTTCTCGTATCAGCAGTATCACCATTCAACAATTCTACCGGATTCATTGTCCAATATGTTCTTGCCCAATATGAATCATCTAATGTATATAATTAAGAATTACAAAGTTCTAAAGCAGTCCTGTTATAGAAATCCATAAAACTCGCCGTTGCGGATGTACATTCTTTATAGGTTGTTGCACGTAATAAATCACTTTCATTAATTAAACCTGTCTTTCCTCTCCATTGATACATCTTTTCTCCAGCAGGATTTTTTGATCACTCATTGCTAACATCTTAATAATTTCTCATATGATTATCTAATCTCACTTGGTTTACAATGAAAACATTTTATACTACTTGAGAAATTGATTTAAACTTTATGATCGGATAACAAACTAACATATTTCATATGTTTTGGTTCTCTTTTATCTTCTTTTGGATATTCCATGTAATGCTCTCCATAATGCGCTTTTAAGAATGCCTCTGGATGATTAGGAACAGGAAACATACCATCTTCAAATTGGTACAGCTTAGTAGGAAAAATATCATCATAGTAATAAACATATGGTTTGCTTGGAGGGTTATAAATCCAAGTAATTTCATCTCCGATTAATTTACTATCACGATTTTGATTTCCATAATCAATTGCATTCTGTAAAAATTGTTTTTTTAATGAAATAGGATTTTGATTCATATTTTCTAATGTTGTAATCACTGTCGCAAGGCAAGTGTTTTTTATTCTCCAGTGATAATCTATTTTTTTATCTTCTGATACGTAATTCAATAAAAACACATCAATAAATACACCATTGCAATCTGTACATTTATTTTTTAAAAGGGTATTTTCTTCTTCTACATATGTATTTTTTAATCGAATCTTCATAGCAGGAAATGGAACTAAATAACGTTCATCTAAATCAAAGCATTGAACAGCATATTTTTCTGGTAAATCTTCCTGTAAGGCTTTCAATAATTGCGTATACTGATCACGATGAATCGCAATATCTAAATCATCATCCCATGGTATAAAACCGTGATGACGAATAGCTCCTAATACACTTCCAGAAAATAAAAGATAATTAATATGATGTTTTTTACATATTTTATCAATATCTTTCAACATAGACAATAATACTAACTGTAATTTTCTTAAAGTTACATCCGTTCCATCGATATCTTGGTTGATTACATAGTTATATTCCATTTCAATTCACCATACTATCTATTTTTTTTAGTATATCATACTTTTATTAGAAACATATCACTTTCTTTCTATCATGACAAAACTTGACAACATAAAAAAAGAACACTTACATGTTCTAATAATAATTATAGTATACTTTAGGTTTTCCAAGTAAAGTCAATATATCCAATATAACTCCGATGCCACAAAAACCACCCGTAACCATATATAAAAGTCCCATATAAAATTTTCTTTCATAAAATTTATGAATTCCTAACCAACCTAAGAATATAGCAAGTAATAAGGTAATCCATTTATAAAACGGGCCTCTTTTTTGAAATCCAAAAATATTTTCTCTCCAATCTTGCTTATCTTCTGTTTCTTTTACCTCATCAACGATTTTATTGGCCTGATCTACCTTAGAACCGCAATATGGACAAAGATGAGCATTCACAGGGATTTTAGAAGCACAATTTTTACATAATTTCGTACTCAAAAAAAAGCCTCCTATCAACTTTATAAAAAAAGTCCAAAGGGAACCTCTAATGATCAAAAACCTGATCTCCCAGGTGGGCATCACATGATAAACTTTAGGATCCTTAAATCAAAATTTAAGTATTCAACACCATTTACCAATTAGATTCCCAATCATTACTTTAGTAGGTTTTTCTAAAATCGGTCCTATCCTTTAGACAATTTCATTATATCATACTTTCCTATTTTTTTAAAGTCATTCTCATATGATTTATAGATTTCACATGCTTTCACATAATTATTATTTTTTGTCATATTCTTCCATAAAAGAATGTATCTCATTTCTTATTTTATATCCTAGTAATGTATTTAAATTCACATTTTTGGTTGCTGTTAAAAGATTCAAATCCGCATCTTCATGAATCTCACATAATTTTTCTACTAATTGTTTTACAACAATTCGCTTTCCATCTCCTTTTTTTGTAACAGAACAAGCACAATCAATAAATGTTAAGTCATTATTTCTTGCCCATGATTTAATATAATTTTCTTTTACATAGTAAAGTGGACGAATTAATTCCATTCCTTCAAAATGATCGCTATGTAACTTAGGCATCATACTAGATATTTGCCCATTCCATATTAAATTCAATAATACAGTTTCTATTACATCATTCATATGATGGCCAAGTGCGATTTTATTACACCCTAATGATTTTGCTTTATCGTAAAGAGCTCCTCTTCTCATTCTAGCACATAAATAACACGGATTATCATTTCGTTTTTTACTAGAAGAATCAGCTACTTGAAAAATATTATTTTGAAAAATCGTAGCAGGTATACCAAGTATTTCTAAATTCTTTTTAATCTGGTTGAGATTTTTTTCCTGGTATCCAGGATCCATCACAAGATAAACAAGATCAAATGAAACCTTTCCATGTTTTTGCAATTCCTCCAAGCATTTTGCAAGTAACATAGAATCTTTCCCTCCACTAATACATACAGCAATCTTATCTCCTTCTTGTACAAGTTCAAAATCACGAATCGCTTTCATAAATGGGCTCCATATTTTCTTACGATATTTTGTAATAATACTATGTTCAATTTGTTCTTTTCGATTCATATCATCCACTCCAAACGATATGATTATATCACAAAAATCACAAAAAAAGAAAATGGGATCAAATATCCATTTTCTTTTTATGATTCACTTTTAATGTTCTCATAGAATTTAAAATTGCTAGTACAGATACTCCAACATCAGCAAAAACAGCTTCTAACATATTAGCAAAGCCAAAAGTTCCTAATAACAAAAAGAATATTTTAATTGCAATGGCAAAGATAATATTTTGTTTTACAATACGAAGCGTTTTTTTAGAAATTCGAATTACTTCGCCAATTTTACTTAAATCATCATCCATAATCACTACATCCGCCGCTTCAATGGCAGCATCACTGCCAAGTCCGCCCATGGCAATTCCAACATCTGCTCTTACTAATACGGGAGCATCATTCATACCATCACCTACGAACGCTAACGCACCAGTACGATCATCCTTCATCATTGACTCAATATGAACTAATTTATCTTGTGGAAGTAAAGAAGCATAATAACAATCAATTGGTAACTTCTCTGCAACTTTTTTCGCAACCGTTTCTGAATCACCTGTTAACATAACCATTTGATGAATTTGTTGATTTTTTAAATCATCCAATGCCTCTTTCGCATTTTCCTTTATCTCATCAGAAATCACAACATACCCTAAATACACTTTTCCTTTTACAACATAAACAACAGTTCCTTCAAAAACTTCTGGAACATGCATATTTAAATCTTGCATATATTGGTAGTTTCCTGCATAAATATCTTCATTTAAAACACGAACATGAACCCCTTTACCAGATACCTCTTCAATTTGTTGGACATTGTTTTGATCAATGGTATGAGCATATTTTTCTTTAATCGAAATTGCAATCGGATGATTAGAATATAACTCTGCTTCTGCTGCCCTTTTTAACAACTCATTTTCTAAAACATGATTAGTAACAACCTTTGTCACTTGAAAGGTCCCTTTTGTAAGTGTCCCAGTTTTATCAAAAACAATCGTTTTTACTCTCGAAAGCACTTCTAAATAATTACTTCCCTTTAATAAAATCCCGCGTCTAGAAGCACCACCTATACCTCCAAAAAAACCAAGAGGAACCGATATAACAAGTGCACATGGACACGAAATCACAAGAAAGGTAAAAGCTCTCGATAAACATGCTTGAAATGTCAAACCAGGGAATAGTAAAGGTGGGATTGTTGCTAGTAATAAAGCACTTATTACAACAATTGGCGTATAATATCGAGAAAATTTTGTGATAAAATTTTCTGTTTTAGTTTTACTACTACTTGCATTCTCTACTAAGTCTAATATTTTTGATGCGGTAGATTCCTCAAATTCTTTCGTTACTTCTATTTTTAGTAACCCCTTTTGATTGACACTCCCACTTAAAACAGTATCCTTTACTGTCACATGATACGGAACGGATTCCCCTGTCAATCGAGAGGTATCTAAATAACTATCTCCTTCTTGTACAATTCCATCTAATGGAATTTTCTCACCAGGTCTTACGACAATCATATCTCCTACTTGAATATCATTAGGATCTACTTTTTCTAGTTTCCCATCTTTTTCTATATTTGCATAATCACCACGAATATCCATTAATGAAGAAATAGAAGTACGACTTTTTCCAACCGCATAAGATTGAAATAATTCTCCTATTTGATATAAAAGCATTACCATAACACTTTCTAAATATTCGCCTAAGAAAAGTGCTCCAATAGTAGCTAAAGACATAAGAAAGTTTTCATCAAATAATTGTCCTGTAAACAGATGTTTGATAGCTTTATAAAGAACATCATATCCTACTATCGTATAAGCAATCAAATATATATAAGTTGAAAGAAAACCATCGTTGTGAATGAATAAAACTATGATTAATAAGAAAAGTGAAAAAATAATGCGACACAAATTAATTTTTAATTTCTGATTCATTTTGTTCCTCTTCTTGAAAAATCACAGTACATACAGATAATTGACCTGCATTCAATTTATTCACTCTTTTTTCTTTTCTTTCAAACCATATTGTATTGACAAATTCCCAAATAGAAAAAGTGCCAATGATTGATAATATCTCGCTAATATAAGCCATATAATGCAACGCACGAATCATAAAAGAAATGGCTAATACAATAGAACCAATGAAAAATAATTTCATTGCTTTTTTTGTATTGTAATTTAGTTCTACTTCCATATCATGTGTTTTCATTCCAAATTGATTGGTAATATTCTCCATTAATTTCACTTTATCTTCTTGTGTAAAAGAATAACCGGAAAATGCTAACACAATAGAAATATCATATGGAACATAATAGGCAATCTCTTCTATATAAGATATTAACTCCGGACGAAGAACTTGCTTTTTTTGATCATAAGAAATATATAATTCTTCTAAATTTGTAATATGAATGGGAATGATTGCTTTTTCATCTTTAATATAATGTTGATTCATATATAATTTAGAATCGAAATTTTCTTTTAAATACTGTCTTGTTTTATTTGTCATAATAATCTCCTACCCTGTTTTTATTATACTATAAATTATAAAAATAAAACATGAAAAATTCATGTTTTACATTACCAATAAACAAAGTAACACGATAATACCTAAAATAATTCGATACCACATAAATATTTTAAAATCATGTGATTTTAAATATTTTAATAAAAATTTAATACAGATCAATCCAGCTAAGAAAGATATGAATACACCAAGTACAAAGATTCCTATATTGGCTTGAATCAAAGTCATTGTAGAATCTTTTAAAAATGTAAGTAATACTGCTCCTGCTACGACTGGTGCTGATAAATAAAATGAGAATTTAGCAGCATCTTCACGATTCATTCCTCTAGCACGTGCTGCAGCAATGGTAGTTCCACTGCGAGAAAAACCCGGAATTAATGCGAAAACCTGCGCACAACCGATGACAAGAGCATCCAACCAAGTCATTTCTTCAAATCCTTTTTTCTGTTTGAAATAATAGTCACATAAATATATAATAATTCCCATAAAGATCAGAGCAAAGGCAATTAATGCGAAATTACCACGTAGTGCATTCTCTATCGTTTCTTCTAATAGAATACCAAAAATAGCAGCTGGAATACATGCAAGTAAAATAAACCACATCAATTTTCCATCTTTACTTTTCGGTTTGGTAAATCCATTCACTAAAATGTTGATGAAGTCTTTAAAAAAGAATAAACCAATTGCTAGTAACGTTCCTAAATGAAGCGCAATATCAAAGGCCATTGTAATATCTGCTCCCATAGAACTACCAATCCCAAAAATATCACGGAATATAATTAAATGAGCACTAGAAGAAATTGGCAAAAATTCTGCAATTCCTTGTATAATTCCTAAAATAATGACTTGTAAATATAACATAATACCATCTCCTCTAAGTCGTAAACGAATACATTATACCATATTCTATTCAAATCTGTTTCCTATATTGACACAAAAAAAAGAAAAAGGTGTCAACCAATTTTTAATCATTATCCTTGACAGTGATATCCATTTTCTTTCATCATTTGTAAAACATCTTTTTTCTGCATATCCATTTCCAACATATCTGTTTCATGATCAATCATTGGTACCATTGCATTATTGACTTGTTTTAATCGTACTTTTACCAGTAAATGATAAGAAGTATCAAACACTTCAGAAGAAACATCAACTCCAGATTGATTTTTAATTTTATTAGACTGAAACACCAACCCCGTCTTACGGCTCTCGAAACGATAGCGATCTGTCCCCGATGGAGATGTTGGTAAATGCATAGAGTTTTCATAAGTAAAAGAAGTTAATAAGTTGTTTTCAAAAGAAAGTTGATATTGATCTTGGATTGATATGTGATTTTTTGTTTCTTGTTTAGTACATAGTGTTTTACTGACACCAAAAAAGCCAAAAGCATTTAACATAAAATAACCACCAATTCCAACAATTAATAAAAATAAAATGACCGGTAGTAACAATTTATGTTCTCTTTTAGAACTCTCTTTTGTAATAGTAGAATCTTCTTCTACGATATCTTCCATTTCATATGGATGAAGAATCTCTACTTCTTGTTCTTTATAATTACGACCTTGAAACATATCAATACCCCTTCTTATTTTCTCTATTCTTATTGTAACACGAACGAAAAAGAAGTACAACATGGCAGTTGTACTTCTGAGTCTTATTCTTCAAATTGTGAGTTATATAATTTCGCATAGAAACCATTTTTCTTTAATAATTCTTCGTGATTTCCTTGTTCCACAATATCACCATGATCCATGACTAAAATTAAATCTGCATTACGAATCGTTGATAATCTATGAGCAATGATAAAACTTGTTCTATTTTTCATCAATTCATCCATTGCTTTTTGAATATATTCTTCTGTTCTTGTGTCAACACTACTCGTTGCTTCATCTAAGATTAAGATTTTAGGATCGGCAAGAATAACACGGGCAATGGTTAAAAGTTGTTTTTGTCCTTGGCTAATATTATTTCCTTCTTCATTAATTACCATGTGATAACTTTCTGGAAGTGTTTTGATAAAATGATCAGCATGCGCTTCACGGCAAGCTTTTTCTACATCTTCAAATGTCGCATCCATTTTACCATATTTAACATTATCTTCAATTGTACCTGAAAATAGCCAAGTATCTTGTAATACCATTCCAAACATACGTCTTAAATCTTGACGTTTAAAGTCTTTGATATCATGGCCATCGATTTGAATGCTACCATGATTGACATCATAGAAACGCATTAATAGTTTTACCATAGTTGTTTTTCCAGCTCCTGTAGGACCTACAATAGCTACTTTTTGACCTTGTTTTACGGTTGCATTAAAGTCTTTGATAATTGTTCTATCAGGATTATATCCAAATTGAACATGAGAGAAAGTTACATTGCCATTTAAGTTTTCTGTAGATACAGGATGTTCTGTTTCTTTCACTTCTTCCTCTTCTCCTAAGAATTCAAATACTCTTTCAGCTGCTGCAATCGTTGCTTGGATTAAGTTAACAATTTGGGCAACATTAGAAAGTGGATGCATAAAATTACGAACATATTGGATGAAACTTTGAATATCTCCGACAGTGATTTTATTTTGAATTACAAAATATCCACCTAAAATAGAAACGACAACATATCCTAAGTTTCCAATGAAGTTCATAAGAGGCATCATAATTCCTGAAAAGAATTGACTCTTCCATGCAGAACGATAAAGTGTTTGATTTAACTCTTTAAATTCTTCTACTGCTTCTTCTTCTCCATTAAATGCTTTTACAATGTTATGCCCGCCATATACTTCTTCTACTTTTCCGTTGACGTGGCCTAAATATTCTTGTTGTCTTTCGAAATATTTTTGAGAATGGCTGACAATAAATGCCAGTAAAATTAAAGCAATTGGAATAATTACTAAGACTGCTAATGTCATCAATGGAGAGATTGTAAGCATCATGACGACAACTCCGATTAAGGTTGTAATTGAAGTAATCATCTGTGTCATACATTGATCTAAGTTAGAACTTACTGTATCGACATCGTTTGTAACTCTACTTAGAATTTCTCCATGTGTTTTATGGTCAAAATATTTCATTGGTAAACGATTTAATTTTTCACTAATAGACTTTCTTAGTCCATAGGCAATCTTTTGACTGACTCCAGACATAATAAAATTTTGAACAAAATTACATACTGCACTGACAGCATATAAGCATAATAAGAAGATTAGAATACGACCAATTTTAGAAAAATCGATTCCACTTCCACCACTGATTTTACTAACTAAACCATTAAATATCTCCGTTGTTGCTTTTCCCATGATTTTTGGTCCAATAATTGAAAAGGTTGCACTTAATATAGCAAATAAAACAACTGTAAAGATATAGTATTTATAAGGAGATAGATAATGTGCAAGTTGCTTTAAAGTTCCTTTAAAGTCTTTTACTTTATCAGAACTTGGTGCTTGTTTTTTACCCTTCATAATCTAATTCCTCCTTTGACAATTGTGATAATGCGATTTCACGGTATACATCACATGATTTTAACAATTCTTGATGTGTACCAGTACCAACGACATTACCATCATCTAATACGACAATCTTATCTGCATTCATAATCGTACTAATACGTTGTGCGACAATTAACATAGTACTTCCTTTGGTCTTTTCTCTTAAAGCCTTACGAAGTGCTGCATCTGTTTTAAAATCTAGTGCTGAGAAGCTATCGTCAAAAATATAAATTTCTGGTTTTTTGATTACTGCACGAGCAATGGATAAACGTTGTTTTTGTCCTCCACTGACATTCGTACCACCTTGGCTGATTGGGTTTTCTGGTCCTTTTGGTAACTTACTTACAAATTCAGATGCTTGAGCAATATCTAATGCTTCTTGGATTTCTTTATCACTGGCATCTTCTTTTCCATAACGTAAGTTAGAAGCAATGGTACCAGAGAATAGTACACCGGTTTGAGGAACATATCCAATCTTATCACGTAAATCTTTTTGATCTAAGTCTTTTACGTTGACTCCATCGACTAATACTTCTCCTTTTGTTGCTTCAAAGAAACGTGGAATTAAGTTAATTAATGTTGATTTACCACTACCAGTTGATCCGATAAAGGCAACTGTTTCTCCTTTATTCGCTTTGAAGTTAATATGATGTAACATATATCCATCAGAGTCTGGATAACGGAATGAAACGTCTTTGAATTCAACTGTTCCTACTTCTGTTGTCTCCTTTTTTTGTTTTGGATTTAAAATTGTAAATGGAGTTTTTAATACTGCATCAATACGTCCAATACTGACAATGGCACGTGGAAGCATAATTGATACAATTGAAATCATTAAGAATGACATAATAATTTGCATTGTATATTGAATAAATGCCATCATGTCACCAACTTGCATAACACCACTATCAATTCCTTTGGCAGCTTCCCACACGATTAATACGGCAATCGCATTCATTGTAAACATCATAAGTGGCATCATGGTTGCCATGACACGAACGATAAATAATTGATTGTTCTTTAAGTCTTTATTGGCTTTATCAAAACGTGCTTCTTCGTGTTTTTCTTTAGCGAAAGCACGGATAACAGGAAGTCCTGTTAAAATTTCACGTGTTACTAAATTTAAACGGTCGATTAATTTTTGAACACGTTTGAATTTTGGCATAGCAATTGCAAATAAGATAATAACAAGTGTCGCAATTGCCATAACTGCTACGGCAATAATCCATGCCATACCAGTACCTGTTGCTAGTACTTTTACAACTCCTCCAATGGCGATAATTGGTGCATAGAAGATTGTACGAAGTAAGAATACTAACAACATTTGGACTTGTTGAATATCATTCGTACTACGTGTAATTAAACTAGCTGTTGAGAATTGTTTCATCTCGCTTTCTGAGAAATCAACTACTTTCTTAAATACTTGATTTCTAAGATCACGTGCAAGTCTAGCAGCAATACGAGAACCTAGGAATCCAACCATGACGGTTGCAAACATAGAGATGAGTGCTAAACCTAACATCTTTAAACCAGATACAAAAATATAATTCGTCTGAATACGATCGGTATCCATTCCTAATCGTTGATACTCCGTTTTCACAAATTGAATGGCACTTTGTTCTAACATTGTGTCTGGCATATCTTTCATTTTTTGATTTAATTGTTTCATCATTTCCTGACGTTGTTCTTGTGGCACCATTTCTAATAATTTCATGACTGTCAAATCAGGAATAGATGATAGTTGTTCCGGTAGCTTACTGATAATTTGTTTTTCAATTTTTGCTCCTTCTTCAGTATCACCACTAAATAATAATAAATATGTTAATGGTTTTTGCAATAATTGATTTAATTTTTCATGATTTTCTTTAGAAATATCTTTTAACACATAAATATATTGTTTTTCCACTGTTGGATAGCTTTCTAACTGTTCTTCTGTCGCATCTTTTTTAGAGACAACTTCATATTGATTTTGAACAAATTTACTATCTTTTTCGTTTAAGAAAAGTAAGATATCTTCAAAACTCTCTTTAGTAATTGCTTCTGGTGTATTATCTTCAATACCACCTTCTTGAATACCTGTATTTACAATACGAGAAGTATATTCTGGTAATGATAAGTCACATGCTGCTTGCACGAATAAAAGAGCAATGACAATCAAAACCGAATACCAATATTTACATAAGTGTTTTATAATTCGAACCATAACCTCTAATCCTTTCTATTTCTTTTCCATACCATCTCTTAATAGTGTTAATTTTCTTCGATAAGAAATCATAATTTCTTCTTTTGTCTTATCTGATGTAAAAGAAGAAACAAGTGTATGAAGTGTCATACCAAATAATAAACCAACGATTTCTTCTAAATCATCTTCACATTGAACATTTAATTTACTTACATCAATTTGTTCTAAAAATAATTTATATGTATTTTGAGGTTCAAAAACATTTGGTTTTACAGGGAATAACCGTTTTTCAGAACGACTGTTGATATTGGCAAATACTTGTTTAAAAAATAAACGATGACTCTTTTTAGAACAGTAATCGACAATTACTTCAAATAGACATTCAAACGTCCGAAATAAATCACCCTGCTCTTTTACAACGGTAATTAAAAGTTGCTTTTGAAAATGTGTATTTGATTGATCCAGTAAGTAAAAATATAAGTCTTCTTTATCGCGAAAATACATATAAAAACTACCACGTGGGATAGATGCTTCTTTAATAATTTGATTGATGGAAGCATTTTCAAAAGAATGTTGTGTAAATTCATTGATTGCTGCTTTCAATAGTGTTTTTTGTTTTTCCTTAGGAAGATGAAAAAATGTTTGTGTCGGCACGGTATCACCTCATCTATTAGCATATGACAAATTGTCATACTTGTTCATTTTAACATGACAACTTGTCATATGTCAATCAATTCCCATAATTTCCCACAATCAAAAAAGAAACAAAACTGCTTCTTTCTATTTCCAAAATTTTAAACGCTTGGCATTTAAATCGTGATACTCTTGAAATATTTGCTGATAATGTTGTTGATATCCTCGAACTAATTCATTGATAACATCATCTGAATAATATAATTGATAATTTTTATAGTGTACATTTAAGCCTATTGCCTGCATTGCTTCATTAAAATGATTTTTTTCTGTTGCCAGAAAGAATGCTTTTGCTTCTTCTAATGATCTTTTTGGTGATAACAAATAATCGTGATACAACTTACAAGCAATTAATAACCCTAAAATATATCTCATGGATAATAAAGAATAATGTGTATAAAGATGTTCCTCACAAAGACAAATATACTCGTTATCAATATAACTCTCATTCCACTTGTAACGTTCAAAATCACATAGATAAACACGTGGTTCATGTGGAAATTGCTCTTTTAAATAGATTGTAGCAAGTTGTTCTATAAAAATAGGAAGTGCTTCTCCTAGCATAAATATCGTCGTATTTTCTTCTTTTTGTAAATAATGCGTATATTCATGGGCATAAGTAATTACATCAGATAAATTATAATTTAATTCAATTTGATAGAACTCTTTACTCCAATCTAGACCAGAACGTTTAAAATTTTTCCCATGTTCATCTTTTGTACGAAAAATATAATCTTGTAAAGCTTGTTTTCCAATTTGATAATATTCTTCTCCTAATTTTGCTCTTAAAAAGTCTAAAAATAACTGTTCGGCATTTTCTTGTTCTAAATAAATAGAACGTCTTTTTTTAGGAACTTTATAAGTTGAATTAGAATACAATTTTATAATTAGTTGTATCATATCTTGTTTCATATATTCTAAAATATATCCTAATTCTTTCCATATTTCATCATTCATGACATTCAACCTTTCTAAAACAACCCCGTAATATGTCCATTATTTGTAATATGCATAGATGTCATAGCAGGTTTTTTAGATAGTCCTGGCATTGTCATAATGTTTCCCATATATACTACTACAAATTCTGCTCCACGATTCCATTTTACATCTTTTACTTCTACTACAAAATCACGTGGATCACCTAGTTTTTTCGCATCATCACTAAATGAGTATTGTGTTTTTGCAATACAAACAGGTTGTGATGTTGCCCCCATATTTTCATATTCTTTTAATTTTTCTAACACACCATCTTGATAACATACTTTCTTTGCGTGATAGATTTCTGTCGCAATGGTTTCTATTTTTTTGGTAAGAGATAAATTCATCTCATATAGCGGGTGAAAATCAGGTTCTTGTTGACACAATTGAATGACTGTTTTCGCAAGTTCAACAGATCCCTTACCTCCATCTTGATAGGCAGTAGAACATGCATAAGGAACATGTAATGTCTCTAATGCTTTCTTAACAAAAGAAAGTTCTTTATGGCTATCTGTCGGAAATTGATTGATACATACGACAACATGACTTGTATACTTTCTCATATTTTCTAAATGTGCTTTTAAATTGGTCATTCCCTTTTCTAACGCTTTTACATTTTCTTGTGCCAACTGATCTTTAGAAACACCACCATGATACTTCATACTGCGAATTGTCATATTTAAAACAATCACATGTGGTTTTAAATTTCCTTTTGGGCATTTGATATCTAAGAACTTTTCTGCTCCTAAATCACTGCCAAAACCAGCTTCTGTCACCACATAATCGGATAGTTTTAAAGCCAGTTTGGTCGCTAATAAAGAATTACAACCATGGGCGATATTCGCAAATGGACCACCATGAATAAGGACTGGATTTCCTTCCAAGGTTTGTACAAGATTTGGTTTTAAAGCATCTTTTAATAAAATCGTCATTGCATCTTCTACATGTAAGTCAGATACATAAATCGGTTGATTCTCTACATCATAGGCAATTAACATATTTCCAATTCTTCTCTTTAAATCAGCAAGAGAATCAGAAAGACATAAGATTGCCATGAGTTCTGTTGCAACAGTAATCACAAATTGTTCACGATGGTGAATGCCTTGTTTCCCACACCCTACTTCAATCTCTCTTAAATTACGATCATTGATATCAAGACAACGAGTATGAACAATTTTATTTTCGTCAATGTGTAATTCATTTCCTTGATAAATATGATTATCAATTGCTGCTGATAGAAGATTATTCGCACTCGTTATCGCATGCATATCTCCTGTAAAATGAAGATTAATCTCATCCATCGGATATACTTGGGCATAACCTCCCCCTGTAGCTCCTCCTTTAATACCAAAAACTGGTCCTAGAGAAGGTTCTCTTAGGGTTGCTAAACTATGATACCCTAACTTACAAAGAGCATCATGTAAGCCGATTACCATCGTTGTTTTTCCTTCTCCCATCGGTGTTGGAGAAGTACTCGTCACTAAAATTAATTTCCCCTCTTCTTTTTCTTGCAACTGATCATAAAGCGATAAATCAATTTTCCCTTTCCATTTTCCATAGGGTTCAAAGTAAGGTTCTATACCTAATTTTTGAGCTAATGTGGAAATAGGAATTCCTTGATATGCTTCTGTAATTTCAATATCTGTTTTCATCGTATCACCTACTCATCTTTAAAACAGATTCAATTTGATTTAAAAATTGTAAACGAACATCAGAACTGCGTTTTTTACTATGTGGTGTCTTTTTATTTTGTCTTCTCATTTTACTATACATATGTCTTTGAAATAACAATTGGTCCATATTATCTTTTGTATAAAATGTTCCATTGGGATGTAAGGTGGTACATTGCTTTGCTAGAGCAATGGTAGCAACTCCATAGTCTCCTGTAATGACAAAGTCATGATTTTCAATATGATTTAAAAGATACATATCCGCACTTTGAAATCCAGTACTAACTATTTTTAGTTCTTCTGTATTTTGAAATTCATGAGAATCATCACAAACAATACATACCGGGGTTTGATAATGATGACATAAATCTAAAATATCAGAAATATCAGGACAAGCATCCCCATCAATCCATACTTTCATGATGATCACCTAGTGAAAAAATCTTCATTTTTGTTACAACTAACAAATAGAAAAGAGAAATACTATATCCTGCTAATACATCGGTTAGATAATGAACACCTAAATAGATACGGGAAAGACCTACTGAGACAATAATAAAAACTAGGAAAGCAATCAGACTATATCTTAACCATTTCTGTTGAATATAATGGTGTACAACATATATTAAATATCCATAAGCTACCATCGTTACCATCGCATGTCCTGATGGGAAACTAAAACCTACTTCATCAATTAAACGAATCATCTCAGGACGAGGTCTTGCGAAAATATTTTTTAAAATCATATTAAAAATAACAGAGATAGTGACATGAATTGGTAAAATATAAGCAAATCGATACTTGTGAAATACAATCAGTATAATCACTAATAATATTAGTAAAATCTGAATATATCCAAAATCAGTAATAAAACGAAAAAAAGCAGTGAAAACAGGATTATGAAGTTGGAACACCCATTTTGAGAAAGTTGTATCAATTGGTGTTGTTAACTTCAGTGCTACGAAAAGAGTCAATAATAAAAACAATCCAATCGAACCAAACAACAATGTTTTCTTCATTCTTTGACTCATAATTACACCTGCTTTTCTATGCTTCGTTTTTTACATAATATTTTAAAATTTCACGATTTTGTATTTTCTTCTTAATTGGTGTTGGATAAAAATCATCCATTTGAAAATATTTCTTTAATGTTTCTTCATTACTACTGGTTGAATAGAGACTAATCATAGTCGCTGTACCATCTAGTTCTAGTTCATTTTTCTTACTTTCTAAATGAAAATCAATCTGATTATGATTGCAATTCATAAAAGTTAAGATACCATCATAAGCATCATAATGTTCCCAACTTCCATTTCTAGATATTGCTGCCGAAACTTTTACTTCTTGATTAAATGTTTTATTTTCTAAATCTTTGATTGTTTTAATTTGATTGGTATCGACTAGTACTGAAAATGTTCCTGAAACAATTTCTCCATCTAATTCTCTAGGATAGAAAGAAATATCCATCATAATAGAAATAATGCTTTCATTTTCATATACTCTTTGTCTGAAATTCATATCTATATATTGTACTTGAAAGGTATTCTTTTTTACTTGTAACATATACTGCCTCTTTTCTATAAATGTTCTACTAATGTTTCCATGTGATTCTTTTTTGCGAAATATACTTGATAGTAATAATATATCGCAAACATGATACTGGCAAGTGCTGCCACTAACATATCACCCATGGAATCATCGACACCAGTTGTTAAGACATGTTGTGTATCTCCTCCTGTTATCATGTCCATAAAATACTCTAAAAATTCCCAACATCCAGCAATTCCAATACTAAATATAATAATAAAGATTGGAACAAACCATTTGCTCTTTACTGTTACCCTGCCATATTTAATCAACATTAAAGCGACGATAGAAGTTAAAAAGCCTGAGATAAAATGAGTTACTTTATCAAACCACATCGTTTCTGGAATGTTATATAAGTTTAAAATACTTCCTAAAATCACACAAGCAAATGTAAATAAATAATAGACAAATTTTAATGGTTCTGACATTTCATAATGTAAGATTTTCTTAATCAACCATGGTCCTAGTAAAACTGGAATCACAGCTGCAGCAATCTCTAAACGATTATAAACACCACGACTTAATCGATCATAGACATACCAAGCATCTATGACAACGAATAAAAAAATTAAAATACGATTTAAATATTTCATAATAATCCCTTCTTTTTCCATGTTAGTATAACACAAATTCTATATCCAAACAATTATTTGCGCTGTTTCTTACGTCTTTTTTTACGGCGTTTTTTTCTTGTGATTTTCAAAATAACAACAAGTAAAATACATCCGCCAACCATCCAATACCAGTTCATTGTAAGAAAAGCCACACCATCAAAAGAAATATCTTGTGAAAAATAAACTGGTACTGTACCTAGTGTTTCACCTTGATAAGCATATGTAACCGTTCCTGCTTTACTTCCTTTTTTAGTTCCATAAGTTGCTTCTTCTATACCTTGATAAGAGATTTTTAATTGGTCTTTTTGAAAATCATTTGGTAAATAATATGAGATAGCTTCATGTGGTATCACTGCAACTTGATCTTTATCGGCATATTTCTTTGTCTTTACGGTATAGACAGGTGTATCTTTTTGAACAACGGTTTGATATCCGTAATTGGTACCAAAGTAATTATAAATACGCATACTATTGATAACAGCCCCTGCTCTACTACCATCGGTGGGAGCATGTAATGTAACTAGTAAGTAATTGACGTCATCATAAGTTGCGATACTTGCTAAACAGTATCCAGCTTCATTGGTAAATCCTGTTTTTCCCCCTAAAATGGGACCAACAGAAACACCATACGTGTTTGCCGTTTTTAAAAAAGATGGAATCCAAGTATGTTTGCCATTACTTGTCGTATATTCATCCGTTGTAAATAATTCATAAAACGTTTTATTTTTAAGTGCTTCCTTTAAAAGTAATGCCATATCAGAAGCTGTGGAATAATGATTCTCATCTGGTAGTCCTGTCGCATTTTCAAAATGAGTTTGTTTCATACCAAGTTCTTCCGCTTTTTCATTCATCCTAGCAACAAAGTTTTCTTGATTACCGTATAGAAGAATGGCTAAGGCTTGGGTCGCATCTCCTCCTGAAGGAAATAAAGAGCCATATAGTAAATCACGATATGTCACAGTCTCTCCAACACAAAAACCAGCAACCGAGGCATTTGACTCAACAAGTCCTTGAAACATCTCATCTGTTAGAGTCACTGTTTGATCTAAATCCGTGATTTTTTCTAAAGCGACATACGTTGTCATAACTTTCGTAAGACTAGCGGGTGCTAATTGTTCTTCACTATTTTTCTCATAGATTACTTTATCTTCATTTAACTGATAAAGAATAACTGCTTCCGATGAAACTTCAGGTATTTCACTAGCAATTACAATAGCCGGAAAAAAACAGAAAATCGTAAAAAAGATCCATATATACTTTCTCATAAGTTCCTACTTTCTACCTTTTTATCATATCAAAAAACAATGGTTTTTACAACGGAAAAAGGATAGAAAAGACTATCCTTTATTTTCTTCCTTTAAATATTTTTTATCGCGTTCTAAACGGATCATAACATTTTCTGCCGATTCAAAATCCATTTGTTTTATATAATATTCATACAAGATTTTATCGATGTCATAAAGATGAGAATCATATTTTCCTAATAAATGTTGAAAGATAGAAGCTCTATCTAATCCCTCATAAAAATCCGATTCTGGTGCTTTACTATCACGATAGTAATTACATAACTCTTTACTATAATCAAGACAGTTTGCATAATCTTCCATTCCATTCGCAATGGAAATCATTCCTAGAATAATTGCTTCTGTCTTAGATGGCTGTACCGATAAATACTGTTTTAATATATCTATAATATGATAAGCTTTTTCTTTTTCATTTAAATGAGCAAGTGCTTCTCCATATTGTGTTAATTGATCTATGATGGTTGTAACCGAATTTGGTACATGTTCTAATAGAATAAAGCACAATTCTTTACTAAGTGGACATTGTCTTTTATAATCTTTTTGTTCAGAGAGAAAATCGACAAGTTTAATAAAATATGTCAAATATTTTTCACTTGCTTTTCCATCGATATAAGAAGCATCTTCTAATAAATCTTGAAACAAATTCACTGCTTTATCTTTTTGATCTAATAAATAAGTATGTTTTGCTAATAAATAGAGATCTTCTAAAGATTCCTCATTCCCCTTACCAAAAGCCTTTTGATGTTGTTCATACATCGTTTGCAACAATTGAATCGTTTCTACTGATGGTTTTGTGTACTTTGCTTTTAATCTAAAAGCTTGAACGCCAAATTCTGGATAATCAGAATTAGAAATCACTTTATCTAATACATGAATCGCTTTCTCTACTTCCCCCTTTTTCAAATAAAGTTCACCTAGTAACACCATCGCTTCTTGTTTTTGTCTATCGTATCCGTCGACTGTATCATATATTTCTATAGAAGCAGTGGTAAGTTCTATTGCTTTTTCTAAATCCGCACCCCCTATAAACTTTGCATATAAGATACTAGCCTCTGCACATTCCATTGGTCGATGATTCCTATGGTAAAGTTGAATTAATTCCTTCATATAAATCTCTTTTTTTAGGGGTTCTTGTGCATAAATATCCATCAAACGATAAAGAACAGGAGCAAGTATATCAGGATGATTGAAATATTCCTTTTTATAAGTTTGATAAAAGGTATCAATGATTTCATCTCTATATGTTTCTTGATAAGCAATTGGAACAAGATTTAAGACGATATCTTCATATATTTTAAAACCATCTTTTCCCTCTTTTTTTACCTTCTCCAATAATTCCGTTGTCAAAGGATTCGAAATATCAAAGAGTTCATCATCTATCGCAATTTTTACAATCTGATAGAAACTTGCCAAATCATGTTGATATTTTTTTGCCAGTTCTTTTACGTAAGAAATTTCTTCTTTCGTCATTTCACTCGCATGATAAAGTTTTAATACAAATAGTTGGTCATCTAATTGTTCTGGCATTCCTTCTTTGATAATTGCCTGTAGTTTTTCTTCTGCATATGCTTTTACTTTTTCCGGTTCTATTTCTTTTAAAATTTCAATTTTTAATATAATCATTGTAATATGATATAAACTACTATCCGATATTTCTTCGTATATTTTTTCAGCATCATTGATATAATCAAGTGCTAGATGGATGGTAGAAGAATTATGGGAAAACAAACTTGCCATATTTAAATCAAATTGAAATCTTGTTGGCAAAGATAACTTTGTTCTCTGACTTTGAATTTCTTCAGAATAAGTAATTGCGAATTCCAATATTTTTCCCTGTATACCGCGTAATTCGGATAATGGAATCATCATCGAGATGGAACCAAGTATTTGTGTTTTTTTGATAATCGTAATATCTTTATCATATAAAATAATTTGAAAACATTCACTACAACAGTCTAAATCATGAATCAAATAATAGTAAAAACCTAGCCAATAATATTTCGTTTCCGAATCGAGGTTAGATGTTTCTAAACGATCGATAATTTCTCGTGCTATCATAGGGTTGACATGAACTTGTTGATAAAGATCACGAAGTGATTGAATTACATCTAATGTTACATCACTCATTTCTTTATCTTTGATCATTGTCCATACTTCTTCTAACTGTTCTAATTCTTGATTACGATCTCTTAAAGTATATGCATGCATTAACTTCAAGAGATAGCCATTCTCAACTTGAGAAAAAGAGTCATTCCATTTCTCATAAATCGTTTGAATTAAAGTATGATCTTTTTCATATAGACAAGCATGATCCAAGATATCGTGAATTTTTTTCCAATGGTTTAACACTTCCTCGGCATTCTCCATCGTAATATAACCAAGACTCACTTGTAAAAAACCATCGAGGTAATAAGAGTAATTCGGATGTACTGGCGAATGATTTACTAAGAAATCATAGTAATAATGATATAAAATATCTACACTCTTTTTTCTTATGATTTCAGGGCAGTTCGCGTTAAAAACATCATTGACGGTTTTATGAATATAAGACCATGTTTCTAAGTTACAAACAAAAGATAGCTTTTTTATTTTCTCATATAAAACATAAGAAAAGTCAGGTAGTATTTTAGGACCTACTTCGTGAATCATGTCATCATTCCATAAAGGAATTTGACTGAGTAAATACACCATTTCACTACTTTGATGATCCATATAACGAATATATCGTTCAATCAAAGCATCTGGATTCTTACCAAATTCATCAATCGTAATAGAACGACCTTGACTACTTAAAATCTCATAGGTACTAACACAAATATCTAAGTAAATAGGTGTTCCATGTGTTAATTCATAAATTTCTTTACAAAGTGTTTCATCAGATATCCCTGCTTCGTTTAAAAAAGAACGTGTATCTTTCCATGATAAATCTCCTAAGATATGTTGATCTAATGTATCTTCCCAATCTTTATCACTTTCTCCCCATTTAATTTTTTCACGTCCGGCAATCACCCAAAGAATTCCTGGAACATTTAAAATCGGTCCACGTTCTCCACGTAACCATAAATCTTTAGAAATACTATATCCAGTATCTTGTACTTCATTCACTAACTTCTCATAAGTATCTAAAAAGATGACAAGTGGTTGATTTAGTTTCTTCACATTTTCTTCTAAGTCTAAAGAGAAATAATATGGTAAATTTTGATAAATATCTTCAGCACTATCTTGTTCAATTTGAGAAAGTTCTTTTTTATAATTACTTGTTATATTTTTTAATACTGCAATCCCACTATCTGCTAATTTCACAAGTTTAGATGCCATTCCAATCAAAGGAATATCTTCAATACTATCCATGATAAAACTTAGCGTTCTACTCTGTTCTACATAAGACTGTACTTCTTTTTTCTCTACAGTATCCCCTATTTTATTAGAATAAGCATAAAGAGCAAGATCAAATAAGTGAAAAGAAAACTTGTAATCTTTTTCTAACTTTGTTTTCATAAATTGCAAGGATGTTTTCATATCTTGACTTGTTTCAAAGTCATAGTGTAAATAATATGGGCTTTTCTCTTTTTCTTGTAATTCTTCTTGTAATTTTCTTAAAAGTGTACTTTTTCCAATTCCTCCAACCCCGTAATAAGTAATGACATAAATCTCATCGACATCTGGCAATTGTTGTTTTAATGCATCATATTTATCAAAAAATACTTGTCGTGGTTGTTCACGATCTGTAAATTTACGAGTAGCACGTACTATCTCTTCTTTTCTCATAATTTTTTTAGCCATCTTGATTCCTCACTTTTCTTTATTATAACATAATTACAAAAAAACACTTTATATAAAGTGTCTTATTTTAAATAGTAATGACGAATTGGTGTTAAATCATCATTTAATTCATAACAAATAGGATTTCCCGTTTCAATTTCTAAATTCATCACTTCTTCATCACTCATGTTATCTAAATACTTCATGAGTCCTCTTAAACTATTACCATGAGCGACAATGATAACTTGTTTTCCTTGTTCCAATTCTTGTTTGATATCTGTATTCCAATAAATAATAACACGTTTGATTGTATCAATTAAATTCTCTGTGGTTGGTAATTCTTCGTCTGTTAAATCTTTATATTTTGGATCGTGTCCTGGATAACGTTCATCTTCTTTAGTTAAAGCAGGTGGCCTTACATCCGCACTACGTCTCCATAACTTTACTTGTTCTTCTCCATATTTCTTTTTTGTATCATCTTTATTAAGTCCTTGTAAAGCTCCATAGTGTCTTTCATTTAAGCGCCAACTGTGACGAATTTCAATATTGCTTAAATTCATTTCTTTTAAAATATAGTCTAGTGTATCTTCAGCTCTTTTTAAAACAGAAGTGAACGCTAAATCAAATGTAAATCCTTGTTCTTTTAAAATCATTCCTGCTTCTTTGGCTTCTTTTACACCTTGCTCTGATAATGGAACATCTGTCCATCCCGTAAAGCGATTTTCTAAGTTCCAAATACTTTGTCCATGTCTTACTAATACTAATTTTATCATTCTATTCCTTCTTTCTATTTGATATGTTTTAAACGCAGTGCATTTAAAATCACAGTCAAACTACTAAATGTCATGGCAAGTCCTGCTAACATAGGATTCATGGTAATACCGAATGGTTTTAGAAAACCAATAGCAATTGGAATCATAAGACTGTTATAGAAAAATGCCCAAAATAAATTTTGTTTGATATTGTGATATGTTTGCTTACTGATTTTTAAAAGTGTTACCAGTCCTTGTAAATCATCTCTCATTAAAATCACATCTGCAGAATTCATAGCAATATCTGTACCACTATGAATACTAACCCCAATTGTTGCGGCACTTAAAGATGGTGCATCATTAATCCCGTCTCCTACCATCATTACTTTTTCGTTCTTTTCTTTCCACGTGCGAATCATTTTCGTTTTTTCTTTGGGCATAACACCTGCAATCACATGGGTAATTCCCAACTTCTTGGCAATCACCGAAGCTGTTACTTGATCATCTCCAGTCAACATGACAACTTCTTTTCCATAGTTTTTTAATGTCTGAACGGTATCTTTTGCATCCTCACGTACGATATCTGATACCCCAAATAAAGCAACCACTTCATGATTGATAAATACATATATTAAGCTATTTCCTTCCATCGTCCATGCTTCTTTTTCTTGTTTATATTTCTCTTCTATTTTCAATTTAGAAAATAGTTTTTGATTTCCAACATAGATTTCTTTTCCATCAATCACACCATATAATCCAATTCCTGCGATATTTTGAAAGCTTTCTACTACTTTTTTCTTTAACTTTTTCTGTTCTAGCTCTAAAAGAAAGGCATTACAAATCGGATGAGTGGATTTTTCTTCTAAGCTTCCCACCATGGAAAGAAGTTCTTGTTCATCCATATTGGTAACCATATGAGAAATACGTAAATTTCCATAAGTTAATGTTCCTGTTTTGTCAAAGACAATCTTATCTACTTTGTGAGCATTTTCTAATGTTTCACTCGTCTTAATCAAAATTCCTTGTTTGGCGCTTGTGCCCATACTAACCACAATCGCAAGTGGCGTTGCCAAGCCTAAAGCACATGGACAAGCGACAACCAACACAGTTACAAAAGAAATAACGGCTTCAGAAAGTGGAAAGCCAAGTAGTAAATAACCAAATAGTGTTACTATGGCGATCATGATAATAGTTGGTACAAAATAACTACTAATCGTATCAGCAATGCGCGCAATGGGGGCTTTGGTATTGGTTGCATCGATCACTAAGTTGACAATTTCTGATATCGTCGAATCTTTCCCAATCCGTTTTGCTTCATATTCTAAATATCCATCATAGTTCATACTTCCAGCCACAACAGAACTTCCTTTTTCTTTTGTGACTGGTTTTGATTCTCCTGTCACAAATGATTCATCGACATGAGATTTACCTTTTATAACAATGCCATCAACAGCTAATTTCATTCCTGGTTTAACAATTAAGATATCACCTACTTTTACTTCATCAATCGTTACTTCTTTCTCCCCTTGTTCTGTTAAAAGTATTGCTTTTTCCGGTGTAATTTGAACTAATTCTTGAATCGCCTCTTTTGTTTTGGCTTTACTTTTCTCATCTAATAATCGTCCCATTTTGACAAAGAAAATAACGATAGCAGATGATTCAAAATAAAGATGATGAACTGCACTCATGTTTCCTAAAAACACTTGTAATAAGCTGTAACAGCTATATAAAAAACCACTAAAAACGCCAATTGTTACCAATGTATCCATGTTTGGGGTACGATACATAAAATTTTTAATACCACTTTGAAATAAATCTTTTCCATAACATAGAAATGGAATAGTAAGTAATAATAAAGCAATTCCATATACTTTCGGATAGGAAGCCATATTCAAATATGTTATAGTTGGAATTCCAATCATTGGAGCCATAGAAATATATAAAAGAATGAGTGCTAGAACTAAAAAGATATAAAATGATTTAGAAATTTTCTGTTCTTTGTCATCTTTTTTCGGATCATAGACTCCTAAACTTTCAAATCCAGAATCTTTTACCATCTGTTCGATATCAGAAATAGATAGTGTATCATCATATACAATCTTAGCTTGAGCGAGTACTAAATTCACCGTTGCACTCTCTATTTTATCTTGTTTATTTAAATATTTTTCTAAACCATTAGAACAAGCACTACAACTCATTCCCCCGATTTTCAAAATCACTTGTTTCATACTCTCACCTAGTATTAGTATATCAAAAAAAAGAAAGAATTTAAAACTCTTTCTTTGTCTATCGTACTTTTAAATGTTTTTATATCAATGTGATATCAAATACATATAAATTTGGCTCGGAGCTTCGAAAGTTTCATAAGTACCAATCAATATAAATATTATCACCAACCTACGCCATGGTCAATACCTTTATCAATATATATCTACTATATATTTGATAATTTATCTTTTATAAACACATCTAAATAATCAGAAGCTTTAGTAACTCATTTATCATCACAATGTTCTTCAAAGTAATAATAGCCTGTGTTATATTAAAAAAGTTTGTGATATAATAAATATATGATTGGAGGTTTCAAATGGAAGTAAAATACCCACCATACACAATAACCGACAAAATGTTAAATTATGTGTCAGATATAATGAAAAAAATTGGAGAAGCAAATTATTTTGAAAGTCTAAATAGATACCCAGAATTGAGAAGAAAATCAAGAATAAAGTCAATACATTCATCTTTAGCAATAGAAAATAACCAATTATCATTATTTCAAGTTGAAGATGTAATTAATGGAAAACCTGTAATTGGAGAACAAAAAGATATTCAAGAAGTGAAAAATGCTTATAATGCTTATGAGCAAATTGATAAAGTAAATCCATATTCTGTAGAAGATTTAAAGAAAATACACGGAACTCTAACTTTTTTAATTGAAAAAGATGCAGGTAAATTTAGAAATCATGGCGAAGGTGTTTATGATGGAGATATATGTATTTTTACATGCCCACCACATAGATTAGTACCTAGTTTAATGGATAACCTATTTCATTGGATGAATGAGGTTAAAGATGAAATAAATCCTTTAATTTTATCTTCTATATTCCATTATGAATTTGTATTTATACACCCATTTCACGATGGAAATGGAAGAACAGCCAGATTATGGCAAACTGCAATTCTTTCACATTGGGAAAAAGCATTTACTTATTTACCTATTGAAAGTATGATAAAGAAAAATCAAGAAAAATATTATACTGCTATTCAAAATTGCAATAATGCTGGGAACTCAACAGAATTTATAGAGTTTATGCTAAAAATGATAAACGATACAATAGACGAAATGAATAATTCAAAAGAAATGAAAGACAAATCTATGTTATTGCTTTCTGAAAACGAACAAAAAGTATTAGAATGCATTAAGAAAAACGTTATAATTGGAGCCAAAGATATTATTGAACAAACAGAACTATCTGACAGTACAGTCAGAAGAATTTTAAGAAAATTTCTTCAAGATAAGAAAATTGAAACTACTGACAATAATGAAAAATCGCCCAATAAAAAATATAAATTGACAGAGTAATGACAGAGATATGACAGAGCTAAAAAAATTTAACCTTCTTTCTTCAAATGAGCCTTCTGAATCAGATTGGATTGCAAAGAACTCATAAAAGCAATAAGAAATTGATTACCTCATTCAATTTTATACGTAATTCCAAGCAAAGTCTGATGTGTGATATAATGTGTATGAAAAGAAGTTATTTTGGCGGCGGATATGTGCTTAGAAGAATTAAAAAAGGAATATGAGAAGATGCAACAAGTTTATGGAAATCAATCATTAAAATCAATTAACTTTGGTGGATGTGATAAAAATCCAGACATTTGCTTCGTTTTTATGAACCCAACATCAAAAAATATTGCTTCAAATCCGTCTTGGAATGGTATTAGAGCCCCATGGATTGGAACAAAAAACATTTGGGACTTATTTGTTGTAACGAATCTATTTGATATTGACATATATCATGTAATTAAGAATAAAAAAGCAAGTGAATGGGATGAAGAATTTGCTGAAAAAGTATATAACAAAGTGAAAAAAAATAAAATCTTTATCACGAATTTAGGTAAATGTACACAACTTGATGCTAGGCCTATTCAAAACGAAGTATATAAACAATACTTAAGTTTGTTAGAGAAAGAGATAGAAATAGTAAATCCTAAAGTAATCATTTTATTTGAAAACCAAGTTAGTACAGTTTTTCTTAACGAAAAAATATCAGTTTCACAATGTCGGAAAAAAGAATTCATAAAAAAATCAATGGAAAAGAATATAAATGTTATTCTATATTTTATCCAATTGGTAATGGGAGATTTAATATCAATAAATCCATAGAAGATTTATTATGGGTGAAAGAGAATATTCTAAAATAAGAATTCAGATTCAACACTGAACTTATGTATTTTCTCTTCCACTCTTTTTTTAACAAAAAAGAAAGAATTTAAAACTCTTTCTTCAAATAAATTCTCTTGGAAACAAAATAAGAACCTACAAATAGAATCACCATTGCAATAGAGAGCAATAAGATTCCATATTGATTAAAAAATTGAATAAAACCAGTGAGTGCGGTTGTATCAATTTTGACACGATTTACTAAGTAACCTACAAGTCCACTGACTGCAAAGACACCTACAAACAAACCGATTCTCCCCTTTTCTGTTCCAAATTTATAGATGAGTGGATACATAAATGATTGTAGTAAAACGAGAGCAAATAATCCTCCAAATATCATTGGAAATACTTCATCAAAGTCAAAGGAATGATTGATTGTATCAATAACAAAAGAAAGTAAAAATGTAATCAATACAGTTCCTACCATCAGGAGTAAACTAGTGAGGTATTTTGCCAGTACAATCTTTTCTCTAGAAAGTGGCAAAGTAATCGCATAAGTATCCCATTTATTATAATCATCATAACTAAATGTTGTAATAAAAATCATAATACTAATAAAAATAGGAATAAAATAAATGATATTACTTTCTTTCGCAAAAAAGGCAAATACAAGAATCATCAATAAAAAATATTTTAAATTATTTTTCATCACGAATAAATCTTTTTTGATTAAACCTAGCATGATTTTACCCCCTTAATGGTCAATATCATTAATTCTTCTAATGTAATTGGATCAATGACCATATTTTTATATTTTTTCTGGATCTTATTTTTCTCTTTGACAAGCATTTCACATTGATACTTTCCTTTTTTATAATATAAATAATCTTTCGGATCTACTTGTTCAAATTCTTTTAAACCACATTTTAAAATACCATAATCATTTTGTAATAAATCTCTTTCTTCTTCTAATATGATTTGTCCCTGATCTAAGAAAATAATATAATCAGAAATATGTTCTAGATCACTGGTAATATGTGTTGAGAATAAAATCGTATGTTGTTCATCTTGAATGAATTCTAAAAATAAATCTAATACTTCATTTCTAACAACAGGATCTAATCCACTGGTTGGTTCGTCTAATATCAATAAAGAAGGATGATGAGAAAGTGCGGTAATGATTTCTAGTTTCTTTCTCATTCCTTTTGACATTTCTTTGATGATTTTATTTTTTGGTAATTGAAATCGCTTTAAATAATCGAAGAATAATGTTGAATCCCAAGTTGTATAAATATCTTTCATAATAGAATGAATATCATTGGCAGTTAATAACTCTGGAAAGAAAGATTGATCTAATACAACCCCAACATGTTCTTCTTTCATTTGGATATCTCCAGAATCTGGATGAATGATTCCTAACAGAGATTTCATGAGAGTCGTCTTTCCGGCTCCGTTTTCTCCAATTAAACCAATAATCATTCCTCTTGGAATGGAAACAGTGATTGGTCCTAATTGAAAATTTTTATACTTCTTCACAAGTTGATTAATTTGAATCACATCGTTCATTTTTCTTCACTCCCATACATAAATTCAAAAAGATCGAGAATCTCATCTTTTGGAATTTGATAACAGTGACTAATATCAATGATCTTAGAAAGATAGGTTTCAATTTCTTTTTGTTTCTGTTCTTTTAATAGTTCCATATTTTTTGGAGCAACAAAGGTACCTTTTCCTTGTCTAGAAACAATATAACCTTCTTTTTCTAGTTCATCGTACGATTTTTTTATGGTCATGACACTAATTTTAATATCTTGAGCAAGACTACGAATCGAAGGAAGCGCTTCATTTTCTTCTAATTCGCCACTCATGATCTGTTCGATTATAGCATTTTTTATTTGCTCATAAATAGGAACAGAACTACTGTTGCTGATCACTAATTTCATGATATCACCTCAACTGTTATACATAGTATATAACAGTGTATGATAGTTGTCAATAAAAAAGAAATAGATTTCTCTATTTCTGATCTTTCCATACGTGATATAAAATATCTTTTAAGACAAGCATAGTATCTTGTTTTGAATAATGGTATTCATTTTCTAGTTGTTGTAACATTTCTTGTAATGGTTTCGCATATACATCAATATTGACTTCTTTTTGATATGTTTTTAAAATTGGATACTTTTCACTCCATGCTTTGGTCCAATTGACTTTATCTTGATTTTTCTCATTCGTTCCTCTTATTACTTCTTCAATGGGTTTCATGTTCTTTTCCTTTCTCTTTTTCCATTTCTCTATGAACTCGTTTCCATTCTTTTAGTTTTTCTAATCTCTGTTTTAATTTGATTTCACTACCATATTTACCTGGATGGTAATATGTTTTTCCAATCAAAGATGGAGGAAGACATTCCATTGTCGTTAGTTTATTATCATAATCATGGGCAAATTGATAACCTTTGCCATAATTTAGTTCTTTCATCAGTTTCGTAGGAGCATTTCTGATGACAAGTGGGACTGGCTCTGCTAACGTTTCTCTAGCGTCTTTACTAGCAAGTCTGTAAGCTATATCACAAGCATTTGATTTAGGTGCTAAAGACATGTAAATTACGGCTTCTGTTAAATGGACATTACATTCTGGCATACCGATAAAATGACAAGCATGATAGACATTAATGGCGACATTTAAAGCATTCGTATCAGCAAGTCCAATATCTTCAGAAGCAAATCTAGTAATTCTTCTAGCGATATAAATCGGATCTTCTCCGGCTTCTAACATACGTGATAACCAGTAAACTGCGGCATCAGGATCACTATTACGCATCGATTTATGGAGTGCGGAAATGATGTTGTAATGCTCTTCTCCATTTTTATCATACAACAATGTCTTTTTAGTAAAGCATTCTTCAATGGTATCTTTAGAAATATGAATCGTTCCCTCGGCATCCATATCTCCATTGATAACTAACATGTCCAAACTAGATAAAGCACTTCTCGCATCTCCATTCGAAAATTCTGCAATCATTTTTAAATCATCGTCGGAAATATCAATTTTGACATTGCCAAATCCTCTCTCATCGTGTATAGCTCTTTGTAATAATTTTAAAATATCATCACTGGATAATTCTTTTAAAACAAAAACACGACATCTAGAAAGTAAGGCGTTATTTACTTCAAAAGAAGGATTTTCTGTCGTTGCTCCAATTAATACAATTGCTCCTTTTTCGACAAATGGTAAAAAGGCATCTTGTTGGGCTTTATTAAAACGGTGAATTTCATCGACAAAGACAATGGTTGTGATACCTAACTTTTTATTGTTTTCTGCATCTTCCATTACTTTTTTAATTTCTTTTATACCAGATGTAACTGCAGAAAAGTTAATAAATTCTGATTTTGTAACATGGGCAATGATACGTGCTAATGTTGTTTTCCCTACTCCCGGAGGTCCCCAAAAGATCATCGATGGGACATGATCACTTTCAATGATTTTGCGCAGTATTTTATTTTCTCCTAAAAGATGTGTTTGTCCTACAAATTCACTTAAATCCCTAGGACGCATACGGGACGCTAAAGGTTCGTTCCAAGGTTCTTCAAATAATGATGTTTGTTCCATAAAATCACCTCATCTAAATGAAATCTTTTTTACGATAACATTGCAAAGATAAAACAAAGAAAATAAGTGATAATAACATAGTAAGCGCTATCATCCATAAATTCCATGTACTATTTATAATGACATTTCTTGTATCAGCAAGTGTGAATACGGAAAAACATTTTAAAAATTCTGTTGTGTTAGAAAGAGAAGAAAACATCTGTAATGCATAACTCAAAATGACAATTCCTAAACTGATACCGGTAATCTTTTTCGTTCTAGGAACGACAATGGATAAGAAGAAACAGAAGAAGAAAATAACGAGTGATGGGAAAAGCGGAGTCACACTCAACATTAAATACTGTTTATGGTCAAAACTACCACTGAAGCTAAGTCCAATATAGTTAAATAGTCCAATGCCAAATACCAGTAAGCAAACATAGAAGACACCAACGAGTGCTTTCTTACATACAATTTGTTTTCTAGTCATTGGTACCATTGTTAAGTACTCTATGGTTTTATTACTCTCTTCCTTTCTTAGAATATCTGCTCCAAGCATCCCACTATAACATCCAGTAATTAATAGAATAAAAACAAACCCTTCTGATTTTAACCAACCAAAGACACTTTCTAAAGAAGAAAGATCCATATTAAATGCTTTTAATACTTCTTCTGGAAAGATACTCATAAGTTCATCCATTCGTTTAAAATTATCATTTTCAATAATGGCTGGGTAAAGTAAAAATACAATGGCAAATAAACCAATGAGGATTGCTAACCAAATTATAAAACTTTTAAAATTTATTTTTAATTCTCTTTTTATCATTTCAATTCCTCCTACAAATATGCTTCTAATAGCATCTCTTCTAAAGTTGCTTCTTCAATCAATAATTGATCAATATGATATTGAGATAATATTTGCAGTAATTGATCGATTGAAAACTGATTTTTAAATTTCAACATTCCATCTTCTTCCTGGTACGTTTTTAAATGGAATGCTTCTATTATTTTTTCTCTTTCAGGAGAAGAAATTTTTACAAATGTAAATCTTTTTTTCTGCATCTCTTCCATTGTTTCTACTTTTAATAATTTTCCATTTTTAACAAGTCCTACACGATCACATACTTTCGAAATCTCACTTAGAGTATGCGTCGAATAAAATATAGTAGTTCCTTTTTTCTTTTCTTCGTGAATTAATTCATAAAATCTTTGTTGCATAACAGGATCCAATCCACTGGTTGGTTCATCTAATATGAGTAATTTTGGTTCATGCATAAAAGCTAGTACAATTCCTACTTTTTTTAAATTTCCTAACGATAGCTCTTCTATCTTCTTAGTCTCATCGACAGCGAAACGTTGTACGAGTTCTTTTCTTCTTTTAGAACAATCTTGTTGATAGAAAGAAGCATGATAATCTAACATTTGTTTGACTGTAAAATCCCCATATAAATGAATTTCACTCGGTAAATAACCAATCATTTTTTTCGTTTCTATATGATCTGGATCTAGTTTGATTTCATCGAATAAAACGGTTCCGGAAGTTGGGAAAATAGAGTTCATGATAATACGAATGGTAGTTGACTTCCCTGCTCCATTTGGTCCAATGAAACCAAATACTTCTCCTTCATATAAAGTTAAAGTAAGGTCTTCAATTCCTTTTATCTTACCGTAATATTTCGTTAAGTTTTTTAATTCTAATAATTTCTTTCTCATTTTCTCACCTACATCATATAAAATCATTTCATGAACGATCGATCTGTTTTTCTGATTTTGATTTAACAACATTTTGATTTAATTTCTTTTTTCTTTTACGAATAAAAAAGATGATTCCTAGTATCAAGACAAATATTGCACCACTGATTCCTAAAATCAAATATATTATCTGATTTGAATTCGTCGTTTCTTTTACTTCTTCTTTTTTAATGATCTCTTTCTTTTCACGTGTAATATGTAACTGATATTCTTTTGTCGTTCCGTCTTCAGCAGTTACTACTAATTTGATCTCATTCACCCCTACTTTTAATTTATATTCTCCAGTTCCTTCTACTGTAGCTTTCTCATCTTCTAAAGTTGCAGCAATTGTTATTGCTTCTACCTCATTTTTTACTTTGATTTCATATTCTAATATATCTGATTGAAAAGAAATAGTTCCACTGCTGAGCGTAATGCTACTTAAATTGGTATTATTAGATTTTACTACAACTTCTTCCGTTACATTTGGAGTAACTGGTTTCGTGTATGTACTTTCTTTTGTGGATACTGGTGGAGATGTTGGTGCAGTATCTAGATAAATATAACCTGTAATTCCATATTGATCTGGTGATAATGTATATGCACATGCACCTTTTTTAGCATTCTCTTTACAAACACGATCTGTATCTTCGCACCAACTATTTGCCATACATTCCTGATAAGATGGATCTGTCTCATCAATACAAGGACCTGTAGAATCCCAAACATATAATGTATTATCACCAACTGATTCAACATAACCAACATGGCCATATGAAGTCCACCCACCCCATACAACAATTGAATTTGCTTTCGGGGTTGTTCCAACTGAATAACCAGCATTCATTGCATCGTAATACCAATCTTTCGCATTTCCCCAACCAGGAAGAACTACTCCCGCTTTTTGATATGCCATATTCCAAGCATACCATGTACAATTAGTACCATATGGTCCAGTTTGACTATATGGATTTGTGACTGCTTTTACATCACTTACCGTACATAAAAGTATCATTCCAATGAAGAGATTTCGCAAATACTTCTTCTTTTTTCTCATAAAAATACACTCCTAAATATCATATGATTTTTATCTTTTCATTCTACAATACGCACAGGATTTCCCTCTAACCATGCATATAGATTTTCAAATGCCATTTCCGCTCTTTGATGTAGTGATTCTTCTGTTACATATCCAATATGTGGTGTCATAATCAAATGAGGACAATGTAACAATGGATAGTCTTTCGGAAGTGGTGGTTCTATATCGAAGACATCAACAGCAGCTCCAGCAATCTTCCCCTTTTTTAGTGCTTCTTTTAATGCTTCAATATTAACGATATCACCACGTGCTGTATTAATTAAGAAGGCCTTCTTTTTCATCAGAGAAAGTTCTTGCTTTCCTATCATATTTTTGGTTTGATCAGTTAATGGACAATGAATTGTTACAACATCAGAACGCTTTAATAACGTTTCTAAATCAACTTGTTCATCTATATAGTCATATTGAACTTTGCTTGGATTCGTACAAATAATATGACAACCATACAACTTACAAAGAAAGGCAACTCTTTTTCCAATTGCACCGGCACCAATAATACCAATTGTTTTACCTTGCACAAGTGATCCAATGAAACCTGCTTTGGTTCCTTCTTGACGGCATTTCCATTCTACTTCTCTAGTATTTCTAAATAGTTGAATCATAAAACCAACAACAAGTTCAGCAACTGCTTCTGTCGCATAACCAGAGGCATTGCAAACAACAATTCCTCTTTCTTTTAAACGTTCCATAGGAATATGATCTACTCCCGTAAATGCGACATCTACCATCTTTAAATGAGATGCCTGTTCTACCACTTCTTTGGAAAGTGGCATATTTGCAAGCATGATTACATCGGCATCTTTCGTTCTTTCGATTAATAAGTTTTGGTCATCTGTTTTCTCATAAGATAGAAATTGATGGTCCATTTCTTCTAATTTGTTTTTTTGTTGTTCTAAATAAGATTCAGTAACACCTAAATTTTCTAACAATACAATTTTCATGTATCCCCCTCCACTCTAAACATATTATACTATAAAGTGAAAGAAAAAAACCAGATGATTTTCTAGTTCTGATATAACCTTTTTACCCAGTCTGTCTTGTTCTCCCTGTGTTCAAATAGCTTTCTTCAATCAAAGAAATCATTTTCTCATCCGCCACAGTTCCATCTAATAAAACAGTAATCCAATTTTTCTTATTCATATGATATGCGGGATAAAAGCCATTTTCTTTTAGATAACACTTTACTTTCTCTTCTTCTAGTTTTAAATCTATGATTTCTACTTCCCCTGTTTTTTTAGAATCTAATTTACTAAAATCAATATTCATAATTGCTCCATACCATTTACCATTCTTTTGATTTCTAAATATTCCATACCCTGGATATTTTTTCCATAAGAATTCTGGTTCATCATGGTAAGTGGTTTCAATCCATTTCGTAATACGATTGGCTTGTGGGGAAATAAAATAGTTCTTTTCAAAACAATGATTTCTAATATCGATTAAAATTTGTTCATATGCTGTACAAACTTTACTGACAAATGCACCAGTTTGCGTTATCACATAAATATTGGTATATTCTTCTTCTGTTTCAAGTTCATAGACTTTTCCTATAATATTTCCTTTTAAGTCGATCATAATAACAGCTTGAAAAGCATCATTCATAAAAGTGACTTCATAAGAATAACCATTCTCTTCTCGATGAAATCCATATGGTTCTAATTGGTCAAATATAACACTTGTTCTTTTAAAAATATCTTGTTCCAGCTTCATCTTCACACTTCATTTCTACTACCAATTATTATAACAAAAGAAAAAGAGTTTTCACAACGCTTATTCACTTCTAAGAGACTCTTTTCTTTTGTTCTTTCTAATACAGAAATATAGGTAATAATACCAATCATAATACTAGATACAACGAGTGAAATAGATACGAAGCCAATTAATACATAGCTAATCATGTCGACTATATCTGTCACTGATGACATTAACATACCAACGAAATCATTGTAGCGAATGATATTTTCTTCTTTACCATCGGCTTCTTGATTTTCATTATAAGTATCAATGATCTGTTTTATTTCGTCTTTTGATTCAAAATCTTTGGCATAGATATTAATGGCACTTGGGCTTTCTAAATCAACTGCTCCTAAGTCATGTAACACACTATCATAAGTAGAACTTGCTTGTTCACGATAACGAGATATCACGTCTGTTAATTCTTCTGCAGAAAGTGAAGATAAATATTGTTTTTGAGCTGCACTTAAATTGTCCATACTAAATTCTTCATCTGAGCATTCTAAACCAGTTAGTACATTTTGTTCTGGATTTTCTTTTTGTTCTTTGACAATTTCACTATCGTTAATGTTTTCAATCACATGTTTTTCTAATGCATCCGTGCATAAAATACCACCAGTCGTAGAAACAGAACCAGACCACTCTTCTCCTGGTTTTACAATTCCAACGATTTTAATTTCTTCACCATTGCTTACTTTTTGATATAGTATCTTGGTTATTTAACACGGATCTAATTTTGAGAACAATGGAGATATAGGTTTGAATTTCATCGTATCCAACTTCTTGTATCACTTGTATAATTTTATCCATGATCTCTTTTTTCGTAGAATCAGCGAGTTCTTTTCCTTTCTTTGTAATCGTCACAAATGTTTTTCGGCGATCAGTTCGATCGTTCTTTCGTCTAATATATTGTTTACTTTCTAAAGAATTTAAAATACGAGCAATACGCGCGGTTGTGACATTTAGTTTTTCACTTAATTCTCCAGCCGTTACTGGATTTTGATCAAATGCTAGCATACTTAACACACCAATTTCACCACAGTTAAATTCATCTAACATCTCTGATATTGGGGTTGAAGTTTCCTCTTTGATTAAGGTGTTTTCCTAATTCGATTCTACAATCATAACATCAAGCATATCATTGATAGAAATTTTTTGTCGACTTGTTAAAACAATTTCTTTCAAATGCTCATCCATCTTTTTGATTCTACCAATGACTGTCCTATAAGCTCCCCCACTTTTCTTTTCATCGGGAACAAAATAAGTGATTTTGACATTAGGATTTTTCTTTCCACAAGTTTGAATCATCTGCAATTTACGATTTAAGATTTCTTTTTCTTCTTCTGTTAGTTCTATTTTTCTCGTTGTAATTCTATCCGTCTCTTTTATTTGATCCTCGTATCCAGTCAGTGCAGAAAAGGGAGCAAATATCGCTGCTCTTTGTGATAAAGGCATCTGTGGTCTTTTTTTAGATATATGATGTGGTAAGTGGATGATATCTTCATAATTAGGCATGATGACCACCTATCTGCATATTTCTCTCTCTGGTAGTTGCTCCTTCTTTCAAATTCATTCCCTTTAAAATCGCGTTTTTCCCATATTTTTCTTTGACATTTAACAACACTTCTTGTAATCCCCTTTCTTCTTGTTCTTCTTTTCTCTGATTGTCGATTCTTTGACTTTGTTCTTCGGTACTAGTGAATAATTCTAGCTGTTCATAATGTGTTTTTTTACGTTCTAATGATTCATTTGTAACATGAACCGCACTCATATTAATTCTTTTGACCAGTAAATGACGATTGGTAATCCGATGATACAGTATCGTCATTGCTTTCATAATTTCTTTGGAAGAAGAAGTCTTATGATCCAGATGAATCGTTCCATGAGCATGTTTGGGAATTTTTCTACCATACATATCTGTTACGACTTCTCCATCATAGGGAATATTGCGGTCCGTGATATTTTGAACATCATAACCAATCGTTAGTGTTAATTGGTCTGTAACTAATTTTTTAGAAACTAAATCAAGTGCTAGTAAATCAGCCATTTCACGGACGATTAACTTTGTTTTCTCATAGTTATATGGACATGATAGTACTTGGCCAGAGTGAATACTTTGCGATGTTGGTTGATAATTTTTTATGGCCTTCATCGTACAAGGTTCATAGCCCCAAGCATGATCTATCAAAATTTCCGCGTTAACTCCGAATAGATGATATAATAAATCATCATTTTCGATAGAACATCTTGCGATATCTCCCATTGTATAGATGTTGCATTGTTCCAATTTCTTAGCAATCCCTCTTCCAACTCTCCAAATATCCGTAATCGGTTGATGATGCCACAGTTCTTTTCGATAAGTCATTTCATCTAACTCTGCAATACGAACACCATAAGCATTGGCTTTTTGATGTTTCGCAACGACATCCATTGCTACCTTAGCTAGAAAAAGATTCGTACCAATCCCAGCAGTTGCGGTAATCCCTGTTTCTTCATATACTTCTTTGATGAGATCCGTTACAAATTCTCTTGGTGTCAGTGAATCGTATTTCAAATAATTTGTGATATCGCAAAAAACTTCATCAATGGAATACACGAAAATATCTTCTGGAGCAATATGTTTTAAATAAATATTATAAATTTTAGTAGAATAATTCATATAATAAGCCATCCTAGGTGGTGCAATGATAAAATCCAATTCTTTTCTTGAGTTTTGTTTTAGTTCTAAATCATTCCATGATTTACCAGTAAAAGAACGATAATTATTTTCTCTTTTACGTTGGTAATTAATTTCTTTTACTTTTTGAACAACTTCAAATAATCGCGCCCTACCACCAATCCCATATTGCTTTAAAGAAGGACTAATCGCTAAACAAATGGTCTTTTCTGTTCTAGAAGAGTCAGCAACAACTAGATTGGTTGTAAGTGGATCTAGTCCTCTTTCAATACACTCTACTGATGCATAAAAACTTTTTAAATCAATACACACATATACATGTTCCATTTCTACCACCATCATTATTTTACCACAAACATTTGTTCGTTTAAATAGTTTTTTGATGTTTGGTAAAACTTTACATAAAAAAGATTATCATCACTGATAATCTTTCTTGTTTTATGAGATAAACACTTTACATAAAATATCAGAATCTAATAACTCAGAAAACTTCTTCCCATCTTCTTTTGTACCAACAATACTACCATAGTGAATCGGAACTGCAATCTTTGGATGAATCTGATTGACAAGACTAGCAGCTTCTCCATAAGTCATCGTATAAGTACCACCTACTGGTACAAAAGCAACATCACATCTTACTTGTAAATTTTCCTCTGTAATATCCGTATCTCCAGCTATATAATAAGTAATTCCATCTAACATGATCAAATATCCAACCCAACCATATTCTTTCTTATGAAAGGCTTTATTCGTATTATAGGCAGGAATCGTATGTACCTCGATTCCTTTTATTTGGTAATTTTGATTTGGTTCCACCAGAACAATCTGTTCTATCAGAAAACCATGATTTAATAACTTTTCTTTTAAATCCATTGGAGCAACAATAATTGTATCCTTTTTTACTACCCGATCAATATCTTCTTCTGAATAATGATCATAATGATCATGAGTAATCAAGATAATATCTGCATCATTGTAATCATGATTGATTTGGAAAGGGTCAAAATAAATCGTCATATCTCTTTTCATATGAATACTACTATGACATAACACTTGAATTCCTTCTAACATACATAACTCTCCTCTCATAATATAATTATACACGAAAAAAGCCAAATAAGTATTTTGACTTTAAGAACGTTTATGATCTTCCCATTCATGATATAAAATATCTTTCAATACTAACATTGCCTCTAACTCACTATAGTGATATCGTTGTTGTAATTCATTTAATAATCTACGAATCTCTTTGGCATATGCAGAACTATCTACTTCACTTTGATATCTGACTAAAATGGGATATTTCTTTCCCCAAGCCTGTGTCCAATTGATTTTATCTTCTTTTTTTTCATCAGAATTTTGAATCACTGTTTCAATTTGATGGCGTGTTACATCAAAAGAAATTAATTCATCCAATGATAATTGATAAAGAATTGCTAATTTTTTAGACTGATAAATGTCTGGAATTGTCTCATCTGTTTCCCATTTTGATATTGTCTGCCTACTCACTCCTAATTTTTCCGCTACCATCTCCTGTGATAGCCCGGCTTTCTTTCGAGCTTCAAATAAATGTTTTCCTAAACTCATATTCCCACCTCCAAATTAAGTATATAACTTTTATTAACTTTTTTCTATCAACTCAGTTTTACAATTATGCTAATTTTATTAACATTTTTTATTTAAATATAGTATCACCTATGATTAAATTTAAAAAAGTAATATGTTATGTAAAATTCAAACAAAAAAACTAGACGGTTTGAATCTAGTTTTCTATGCTTAGTGGTAGCGACGGAGGGGATCGAACCCCCGACCTTCTGGGTATGAACCAGACGCTCTAGCCAGCTGAGCTACATCGCCATTTCAGTCAACGAATTCATTATAACAAAATCACAGCTTTTTGACAATACTTTTTTTAATATTTCTTTTAAAACAAGATTTTTATACAAAAAAAGTAGCAGATCATTCTGTTACTTTTCCTAAACAATCTTTTCGAAGGAATCACTCCATACATTAGAATCAACTCTACCCTCAATTCCAGCTACAAATTCTCCTTCATTTCCTCCACCATATTGCCACATTTGATAACTACCTTGATAATTACATTGATAATAATATTGTGCTACCCAAGTAACATATGGTTTCACAGCGTCACTAAAATAAGTATTAATATAATTTTTAGAAGCATAAATACCAACATTAGAATATCCTGCCTGTTTTACAGTATTAATAAAAGTAGGAATAATGGAATCAAAGTCACTTGGTGTTAAATGTGTCCATTCTTCTATATCAAAATAAACGCCTAAAGCTGGTTGAATATTATATCTTCTAAGTAATGTTACCATCCAATCTGCTTCCATCTTTGCTTCTGTTCCATTTTCTGCATAACTATATAAATAGACACCAAAAGGAATTCCTAAACGTTGTAATTCTCTTAAGTTACGTTCAAATTGTGTATCTACTAAAACATCATTAATTGCCATACGTAGAATAACACCATCTACTTTTCCTTCTGCTTTGACAGCATCCCAATCAATAACCCCTTGCCAACTTGAAACATCGATAATAAACTTCGCATTACTAGCAATTAACATACCATTGGCATTAAAATAATATTTCACACCTTGGAAAGTATGCCAACCAACTGCTCGAGTACCATCTGGTTTCATATAATATTTATTTCCATTCACAGTATAAAAACCATTATATAATGTTCCATCTTCATTAAAATAATAAGTCATACCATTAATTACTTGATATCCTGTCTTCATTTCGGCAGTCATTTCATCAAAATAATAATAAACACCATCAATTTCAAACATACCAGTACGACGATTTCCATCAACACGACTAAAGAAATATGTTTTACCATCTAATACTTTAAATCCACCTCGATAAAGGGGGCCTGTTTCTTCAAAATAATAGTATTTATCACCTATCTTTTGTAAGCCTGTCTTCATTTCTCCAGTACTCTCATCAAAATAATAATAGTTATTTGGGGTATCTACTTCAAATAATCCATAACGCATACGACCATCTACTCTACTAAAGAAATACTTTTTCCCATTGATTTCTTTTACACCATTGTGAAATAATCTACCATCTGCTTCAAAATAATAAGTATATTCACCAATTGTATGGAGTCCTGTTTGCATAACTCCTGTTGTTTCATCAAAGTAATAGGTATTTAAAGG
>CASEIJ010000030.1 GCA_949288035.1 uncultured Mycoplasmatota bacterium | reverse complement strand
TTGTACATATCTTATTTTTCTTAACATGGATTGGAGCATTTATGAATACATATATGTTTAATCCTACAAAAGATAAATATTATGCGATGTTTACGCTTAGAATGGATGCGAAACAATATACATTATCAAACTATTATTATATGATGTTAAAAGTCATTATTGGTTTTTTACCATTTACTTGTATCTTTGGTTTACTTAGTAAAGTACCAATTTGGATATGTATGATGATTCCGTTTTTTATTGCATCCTCTAAAATATTAATCAATGTTTATTTCTTAAAGAAATATCAAAAAAGAGGGATTATTACGGACGAGAATCATCCTGTAAAAGGAATATGGATCTTAGTCTTGGTTTTCTTATTCATGGCTTATGGTCTTCCATACTTTGGAATTGTGCTACCATTATCTATTTCTGTTATTTTGATGTTATTCATCATAATAGCTAGTTTATTTCATATTTCTTATTTAAAAAACTTTTCAGCTTATCGCGAAATATATAAATTAATTTTAACAAATGATAATATGAATACAGCTAGTTATAACACATCTCAAGTATCAAAAGACAATGTATTAAAACGAATTGATATTGATACAAAAATTACAAGTAAGAAACATGGTTATGCTTATTTTAATGATTTATTTGTAAAAAGACATAGTAATCTTTTATTGAAATCTGCTAAAAAAATATCATTTGTTATTTTAGGAATTATCTTTGTCATGGCTCTTATTTTATATTTCGTTCCTGAATTTTCTATTAAGGTCAATCAGGTATTAATGGTTATGTTACCATATTTTGTATTTATTATGTATTGTATTAATCGTGGACAAGAAGTTGCACAAGCGATGTTTATGAATTGTGATCATAGTATGCTTACTTATGGCTTTTATAGAGAACCAAAAGTGATTTTAAATCTATTTAAAGAACGTTTAAAAAGTGTCATTCTTATTAATTTACTACCTGCTTTTGTATTGGCTATGGGATTTGTATTATTACTCGTTATAACAGGTGGTACGACACAGTGGGTGGATTATCCTATTTTATTATTTTCTATTTTAGCAATGAGTATTTTCTTTTCTGTACATCATTTGGTTTTATATTATTTATTACAACCATATAATGCTAATAGTGAAACAAAAAGTGGGACATATGGAATTGCAAATGGACTTACTTACTTATTTTGTTATTATATGTTAAGAGTAAGAATTCCTATTTTTACCTTTGGATGTCTAACGATTATATTTAGTATATTATATTGTTTGATTTCTTTGTTCTTAGTTTATCGTTATGCACCAAAAACATTTCATATCAAGAATTAGATACATAAGTATCTTTTTTCTTTGTTATAAGATATGTTATAATATAAGATAGGAGTGGTAAAGATGGATTATACAGTTACAATAGATCAATTTGAAGGACCATTAGATTTATTATTACATCTTATTAAACAAAGTGATATTGAAATAGAAGAGATTGAAGTATCTAAAATTGCGGAACAATATTTAAAATATATTCAAAAACAAGAAGAAATGAATTTAGATATTGCCAGTGAATATTTAAATATGGCAGCTGAATTGATTGAAATGAAGTCAAATCATTTATTACCACGTCAAAAGAAAGATACAACGGATGAATTTGAAGAAGACCCAAAAGATCGTTTAATTCGTCGTTTAAAAGAGTATGAGCAATATAAGAAAGTTGTATCTAGTTTACGAGAATTAGAAGAGAATCGTAATTTAGTTTATACCAAAGAACCTGTGAATTTATCTATATATCAAACAACAGATACCACATTATCAGAAGATATTACATTAGATAAATTATTACAAGCTTTTCAAGAGTTATTAAAAAGAAAAGAATTAGAAAAACCACTACATACAACTGTAACAAAAAAAGAGTATTCTGTTTCAAAACGTAGTTTTGAAATAAAAGAAATTTTAAGAAAAAAGAAGAAAGTAGCATTTCAAGAACTATTTCACGAATGGTCTCGTGATTATGTTGTAGTAACATTTCTATCTATTCTAGATCTTGCGAAAAAACAAGTTTTAGCTATTGAACAAACTCATAATTTTGATGAAATTGTATTAGCAGTAAAGGAGGAAACACATGAATCTTAAAGCAGTCATGGAAGGATTGTTATTCGTATCTGGTAGTGAAGGAATTACAATTGAAGAGCTTTCCAAAATATTAGAAATAGATGAGAAACAAGTACATACATATTTACAAAAATTAAAACAAGAATATCAGAATGAAGAAAGAGGAATTTCTTTAGAAAAGTATGGAGATCATTTTAAATTAACAACGAAAAAAGAACATAAGCCTTATTATGAGAAATTAGTTACAGTACAAGATAGTCCTAACTTAAGTCAAGCAGCTTTAGAAACACTAGCAATTATTGCTTATAATGAACCTATTACTAGAGTAGAAGTAGATGAGATTCGTGGCGTAGGAAGTGCTCATTTAGTTAGAAAATTACTGATGAAAAATTTAATTGAAGAACGAGGAAAATCTGATTTACCTGGCCGTCCTATGTTATATGGAACAACCAAAGATTTTTTAGATTTCTTTGGTTTAAAAGATAGGTCAGCTCTTCCAATCATTGATACAGGAGAAATAGAAACAATTGAGGTTGAAACAGATTTATTTGATTCAAAATATCATGAGAATGCATAACAGAACAAGTTTGTTTCTGTTTTTTTATTTGTAAAATTAGATGTTTATACTAATTCTTTCTTACTTCTTTCATATATTATAATGAAAGGAGTGTGAATATGGATATATATGAAAGTGCTATGCAAAAAATAGAATGCGATCAAAAAAATTGCAGACCTGGAACAGTATTTGTTGGAGCAACCGGACCGACAGGTCCAACTGGACCATCAGGTGGACCAACAGGCCCAACAGGACCGACGGGACCTACTGGAATAACCGGAGCGACAGGTCCAACGGGACCTACTGGAGCAACGGGTCCAACCGGACCTGCGGGACAGGGAATTGTAGCACAAGGCTTTTTTAATACATTACCAGAACTTTTAGCAGCATATCCAACTGGTGTACCTGGTCAGGCATTTGTTGTTGGAGATCAATTATATGTATGGAGTGCAGAATCGAATGCGTGGGAAGGAACTGAAGTTGTTGCTGGTCCAACCGGGCCAACTGGAGCGACTGGACCGACCGGAGCAACTGGGGCAACAGGTCCAACCGGAGCAACGGGAGGAATTGCAACATTAACAATTGGAACAGTTACGACAGGATTACCGGGTGGTACAGCAACTGCTAGTATTACTGGAGTAGCTCCAAATTATATCTTAAATTTAACGATTCCACAAGGTCCAACTGGAGCTACTGGAATGAGTGGAGCAACAGGAGTAACAGGCCCAACTGGTCCAGCAGGAGCGACAGGACCAACAGGAGTATCAGGAGCAATGGGACCAACTGGAGCAACAGGAGTAACAGGCCCAACTGGTCCAGCAGGAGCAACGGGACCAACTGGAGCAACAGGAGTAACAGGCCCAACTGGTCCAGCAGG
>CASEIJ010000029.1 GCA_949288035.1 uncultured Mycoplasmatota bacterium | reverse complement strand
TCTTTGTTGGGGGATTTCCCCCGTTTTGGCTGCCAAACCTTATTTTCGGGGGAATATCTAAAGATACAAAAAAGCCAACTAATTCGCAATACATTGTGTATGAATTAGTTGGCTAATTTTATTATATTTACTGAATATCCCTATCTTAAAGATTAGAGAGATTTTTTAATCTTATTCCTTTATCAAATTGTTTCTTGACGTTTTGGGGAATAAATATAGTCTACACTTCTCCCTCCTTTATATAATTTTACAGCATTACAGGATTCTTCAAGTATTGTATAGAAGTTGAAAATTCTATTTCTTTAGAAAATACCAATAATTCGTTACCGATTCTATTGGAAGTACATTGAGATAAATCATATTTTAATATTCTATATTGTGAATAAAGTTCAGAAATAAGTTCATTATTATCATATGATACAAGCCATTTCTTTCGTATTTTTTTATCGTTGCCGCTAAATTTTTATGATCATTGTTGTTGTAAAAATTTAAATATAAATTAGCACCTTTTTCAACATATGGAGGATCAATATAAAAGAAAATATCACGTTGTTTACGATTTAGGACCTTGAGAAAATCTATACCGTCAAGTTTACTTAGTTCTATATTATTTTTGAATAATGCTATATATTTAATACGCTCTATAAGATTATTTTTATTAAATCTCGCATCGATTTTATATTTTCCTTGTTGAGAGATACCACCAATAATACCTCCTTTTATTACTCCAGAAACATTAGTACGGTTAAGAAAGAAGAAAACAGTAGCCTTTTCAAAAGTTGAAAGTTTCTCTGGATGTGTCAATTTCTGTTTGTACAAAATCCAGTTATCTACAGTGATATCAGTTGTTTTAATCCAATCACAAAATCTTTCAGTATCATTTAATATCGTGAACCAGAACGAAAAAACCCAATCATCCAAATCATTTATATAAATTTTAGAAACAAAGCAATCCATTAGTAGGTGGAGTGCTAGCCCTGCACCACCAGCGTATGGTTCAGCATATTCAATTCCTATCAAATTATTTTCATAAAAAAGATTTGATAGAAATTTAAATATACAATTTTTACCACCTGGGTATCTTAATGGTGAATATGTCCTACCAGTCATAATTTATTCTTGTTCTTGTATTTCTTTTCCATGAGAAATGGACAACATTGCTCCTAAAATAATAGATATAGCTAATGTCTGTTCATAATTACATGAACTTTTATAACCATGCGCCCTGTATGTAAAAGCTGAGTTAAAGAATCTTTTGTTACATTTTGATTCGCTAATAAAGTTTTCTGATTTTGATCGATTTGTTTTTTTGCTTCATCAAAATACTTTAAAATATATGGTTTGATATCAGTACTTTTACAAGATGAACTAGCCGTTTCACATAAAAGTCTAAGTGACATACGAAGAATGCCACTAAATGATTTGGAGAGTTTCTGAGATTTATAGAATCGATGTAAATCTAAAATATCACGATATAAGTTATTTACTATTCCAGCTCTTAAATACAAATCCTTTCCAAAAAAAGGAAATTCTGGTTCCTGAATTCGTTTGGTCTTACGTATAAGTGAAGTTGCAGAATCATTTTTTTCTATATTATTTGTATCATTTTTACATGTTTGTTCTGCTTCCTTTTTTTGAGGAATATATAATTTAGGTGACAGTGTATATTCATGTTCTTTATTGTTTTCAAGTATATCACGAGTATCCTGTTCTAAAACATCATATACTTTACCACGAGAACTACGAGTAGTAATTTTTTTATCTTTTATTTTAAGAATAACATCATCAAAAATTTTACGTAATTCAGACTTGGTATGTTGCGAAACAAGGTGCCCATCAGTAATTTTTAATCCTAATTTTGTCATGGTCGAAGGATTGAAAATTTCTTTTCGTACAAATCCCTGATTTAATATTGGATTGGCTGTAATAATACCTGTACATTCATCAATAATCAAGAAATCACTTTTCTCTCCAAGATTATATTTTGATATAAAAATATCACGTTCAAGTGGTTTCCAACTTCCTGACTCTCCATGTTTTCTAAGTACATTCTTTAGTGCTGTATCTTTAGAACATACATTACAAGGAATTTCATCAGGGAAAGACGGTACTTCATCTATGATAATAGGAGATTCAACTAATCTGTGAATGATTTTTCCTATTATAACACGGCGATTCCCGTCATAAACAATAGGTTTATCGTCTTCATATACAACAGTAGGCAATTCACTAAAGTCATAGGTTTCTCCCATTGATTTAGCAAGTTTCTTTATATCCCAAGTACCATCAGTATTTGTCAAAGCACGATTAACAACATCCTGATCTTTGGCATCTTTGCTAATTGGATCACGAGGATTTTCAGTCCAAAGAACTAAATCTGCAACTTTTATATATTTTATCTCTTGCTCCATATTGTTTGTATTCAATAGTTTACAATAGCTTTTGGCTCTAGTTTAACAATACGTTGTAAATTGGCACATAAATTGCATGTACCTTTTAAAAAAGGAGGCAATTATGACGTATAATGAAGTATTGTCAGCCGCTCAGTCTTTGTCAGAGTCGGAACGGCAATCTTTGGTACAAGC
>CASEIJ010000028.1 GCA_949288035.1 uncultured Mycoplasmatota bacterium | reverse complement strand
TGCTTCTACTTATACCACAACGAAAAATGGAACTTATAAGATCAAAGTAAAAGACTATGCGAATAATATAACAAGTGGTAAGATAACGATTAGTAACATTGATAGAACAGGACCAAAATGTGTCAGTAGTGGAGGAAGTAACACTTGGACCAATCAATCGAGAACAATTATTGGAACATGTATTGATGACGGAGAAGGTGCAGGATGTGTTAGTAAGACAATCAGTAGAACGATTTCTGAAGATACGAATGCGAAATTATCTCCGGGGGTTGTAAAAGATGTCGCCGGGAATGAAACAACATGTCCAGCAACAGAGATGGTAAAAGTAGATAAGACGAAACCAACATGTACGGTATCCTTAAGTAATACAAATTGGGCCAATAAACCAGTTACTGTATATGGGAAATGTAAAGATACGTTAAGTGGATGTGCAAGTAATGATATTAAAAAGACATATAGTCAACAGATAAATGGAAAAGTAACAATTGGAACCATCAAAGATAAAGCTGGCAACGAGACAACATGTACATCAACACAGAATGTAAAAATAGATACAACTCCACCAACTTGTACATCTACTGGTGGAAGTACGACATGGACGAGTGGTTCTAGAACAATTACCGGAGTATGTAATGATACTGGTGGAAGTGGATGTAAAGGAAATATTTCATATACATATAATACTGCTGCAAATACAAATTGGAATATTAATAATGCTGGACCAGCAGGTGCAGGAAAAGGCGGAACTGTTTATGATAATGCTGGAAATAGTGCGACATGTCCTGCAAATCAGGCAATTCGTCTAGATCGTAAAAATCCGACTTGTACTGTAACGAGTAGTAATTCTGGATGGACCAATGGAAATGTAACATTAACTGGTAAATGTAGTGATGATGGTTCTGGATGTAAAGGGGATGTCACTAAAACATATGCTGCAGAAACAAATGGCAAATATTCTCCAGGGATTGTTTATGATAATGTAGGAAATAAGACAACATGTCCTGCTACTGGAGAAGTACATATTGATAAAACAGCGCCAAATTGTCCTTCATTTTCTGCCAACGTATCTACAAGTGGATGTACTTCTATTAAAGCGATGTCAATTACCATTACACCAACGAGTGATACAAAAGAATGGGAATGGTTTACCAACTCAACCAGTGGTTGGACTAGCTGGGGTATGAGAACAGGTACCAAAACCGAAACCATGAGTAGTATGAGTAATTTACAAAACCGTCAAGGAAAAGTGATTGTCAAAGATGAGGCGGGAAATACACGTGAATGTTTAACACCATCCTATTGTTTAACTGTACCGGTTACTTGTAGTCAATCAAATTATAAAGGTTGTTCAGTAAGGTATACTTGTAAGTTTGGTTCTCCTGATACTGCAATTAATGGATATACACAGCTTCATAATTCACCTTCTTATTCTAGTCCAGCTCATATATTAAATACAAGAACAAAATTATATGTAATTAGTGAAAGTGCTGGTTTCTATTTTGTATATTTTGAAGGGAATCCACTTAGTTGGCATCCATATTATGGTACAGGATGTGCGGTGAGTGGATGTAATTCTGGAACAAGATATGGATATGTTGCTAAGTCATGTACTTCAACTACAAATCCAGGAAGACCACAAGATGTACCAACATGTTATTCACAATGTATTGGTTAGAATAGATAAAGAGGGATGATCATGAAAAAAAAGAACATAGTAATGGCAATCATTGGTATCATAGTATTGGTATGTTTCATAGTAGGCGTTAGTATAGTGTTATTGTTACATCCGGAAACAAATGAAACAATTCCAAAAGAAAAAAATGAAATTTCTTTAAATACGGATCGTAAAATACAAATATGTAAAGATCGTAGTACTTGTCCAATTTTATATGAAGATATTTATGGAACAATAGAGACGAATATTCAAAATAAAGCGGTATTAAAGAAAATTGAAACATTGAATCAAAAAATTGATCAATATCATCACGAGATAAATCAAAGTCATATGACAGATTCTGTATGTCAAGAGGTAAAAGATATCTATCAACATCGTTCTCATGTTGTTTCTGAATATTACTTGTACGCTTCACAAGATATTGTGAGTATCGCACTATTTAGTTACCGAGAAGATTTATGTTTAAATACAAAAGAATATTTGCCAGTTGAGATATTTGTTTATGATTTAAAAGCGAATCGGGAACTTTCTAAAAAAGAAATCCAAGAAAGAGAAGGTATATCAGATGAAGTAATTCAAGGAGCTATTTCATCGAATATCGATCACTTTAATCAGAGTATGAATTTAAATATTTCAAGTGGCGAAGTATTAGCAATTAATCCTGATCCAGTATTATTTTATAATGTGGATGGAGAAGTCTTCTCTTGGTATTATATTCCGTATTTTAATAAATATTATCCAGTTGCTATGAGTGATTTAGTGTCATAGAAAAAGCTCTAGTAAATATTACTAGAGTTTTTATATATTCATAAATTGTTTATAAATACATATTCTAAATTAGGTGGTGCTATGCGTTTATCGGATCTCCAACACAAAGATGTTATTAATATGTTGGATGGAAAATTAGTTGGTAATATTATCGATGTATCAATTAATGCATTGAATGGGAATATGGAAACATTAATTGTAGAAAAAAGTAAATTTTTTGTTTCTTTGTTTTCTAATAAAAATGAAATAGAGATAAAATGGGGACAAATCGAAAAAATTGGAGAAGATGTGATATTAGTTCGAATTGATTTGTGATATAATGAAATAGGTGACTATATTATGGCAATAAAAACACAAGTAAAAAATGATGATGTATTAGATGAATTATTAAAGAAATATAATTTGGAATTAGTATTAGATCCAAAAGAGAAAAAGAAAGATTCAAAAAAGGAAAAAACAAATAAAAAACAATAGAAAGTGGTGTGGCAATGAAGATATTATTACATTCAGATAAGATGAAGGAAGTTGAAAAAAGCGGTGTAGGACGTGCTATTATTCATCAACAAGAGGCATTAAGGTTAAACCATGTACCATATACATTAGATCCAAAAGATGATTATGATATTGTCCATATTAATACAATCTTTCCGGAATCGTATTTGATGGGAAAAAGAGCAAAAAAAGCAGGTAAGAAAGTGATTTTTCACGCACATTCGACAGAGGAAGATTTTCGTAATTCTTTTATTCTTTCGAATCAAGTGGCACCACTTTTTAAGACTTGGTTAAAAAAATTGTATTCTTCTGCAGATTATATTATAACACCGACGCCTTATTCTAAAAAATTATTAGAAGGATATGACTTAGGTAAGCCGATTGTTGCGATTTCGAATGGAATCGATTTAAATTTTTATCAAAAAGGTCCGCATGATCGAGAAGATTTTAGAAAAAAATTTGGGTTTAAAGATACGGATAAAGTAATTATGAGTGTGGGATTATACTTAGAGAGAAAGGGAATTACAGAGTTTGTAGAATTAGCGAAACGTATGCCTGAGTATCAATTTATTTGGTTTGGATATACCAATTTAAATACAGTCCCAGGTACTGTTAGAGAGGCTGTAACAACGAAGTTAGATAATTTACACTTTCCAGGTTATTTACCTCGTGAAGAGTTAAAAAAAGCTTATTTTGGTGCTGATTTATTTTTATTTATGACTCATGAGGAAACCGAAGGAATTGTGTTATTAGAAGCTTTGGCTTGTAAAATACCAACATTAATTCGTGATATACCAATTTACGAAGATTGGTTTGAGGATGGAAAAAATATTTATAAAGCAAAAACACTAGAAGAATTCCAAGATAAAACGAAAAAGATCGTAGAACATCAATTGCCTGATGTGACAGAACAGGGATATTTAGAAGCCAAAAAGCGTGATATTAAAGAAATAGGAAAAGAATTAAAAGAAGTATATGAAAAAGTAATGGCTTTAGATACAGTAGAAAGTAAATAATCTACTGTTTTTCTTTTGGTCATGTTATAATAGATTTGGTGATTCCATGGAACAAGAATTATTTCAAAAAGATGGCAGTTATAATAGACTTGGCTTTTTATTGTCGAGTGATGGTATTTTAACGCCATTTGGATATAGAGATTTATACGATGTAATCTTGTATGTCGGATATGAAAACATCGATTATCTTTATCATAATACAGCTTTATTAGAAGAGTTAAAACATAATACACATCTGCAATCATTAAAACAACAAATCGCATATGATTATGGGCCTGAATTGATTGATTCTCCATTTTTCCCTAAAAATCAATTGTTAACTACACTTGCTCGTGATTATCAAATGACGGTGTTTAAAATGGTCAATATACCTGATATGGGAGAAAAGAGCGATTTTCTCGTAATTGCACCCCATCTTAGTGAAAAGGCATATGAGATTTTATGTACATTAAATCAACGTGGTATTTTTCAAAGATTGCAATTATGTCGATGGATATGGCAGGATGGAACATTGATTGATTATGATGAAATGAATGACTTTTTAATCGATTATCAAACCAAGAAAAGAAAGTAGGGGTTATATGCATAAAAAAATAAATATTGTAATTTGGTCAATCGCACTTTTACTTGCAATGATTGTAATTTTTATGGCATTTTTTTCTAGCAAAGTAAAACTATATGAGAAAAAATTTCGTTATTTTGATACAGATATTACCGTTCGTATTTACGAGGACGAACCAGATAAAGTAGAACAAGCTTTAGAAAAGATACAATCGATTTATGAACAATATCATAAGCTTGCCAATGCTCATAAAGCATATGATGATATCGTAAATATTCATACAATTCGCTATAATAAAGAAGAGAGTGATGTACTTACAATCCCTTCTGAGCTATATGAAATGTTAGAGTATAGTCATGATTTTGTTCAAAAAAGCCAAGGTGCTTTCCAAATAAATCAAGGAACTGTCATTGATGGTTGGACTCGTTATTTAAAAACAGAGCAGAAAGTTCCAACCAAAAAAGAAATCGAACAATGGAAGCAACAGGATCAATCAGCACTTATATTATTAGGAAATCATCAAATTCAAAATACACACCCAATGATTGAGTTAGGAAAAATTCCATTGGGGTTTGCAAATGATGAAATTATAAATTACTTAAAAAAAGCGAGGATTGATCAATATTTAATTCAAGAAGGTGGAAATGCGACAGCAGGCTTATCTCTAAATAATAAGCCATATAAAGTTGCATTGGAAATATTAAATCAAAATGATGTCGCAACCATTGTCCAATTAAAAAATCGTACGATTGTGACAAATGTAAGTGATATTGAAAAATACGAATACGATGGACAGAGTTACCATCTTCTAATCGATCCAAATACATCTTATCCAGCAGAGAAAATAGATAAGGTGACAGTGATTGCTAAAGATTCTAAAACAGCTTATACACTGAGTAACGTATTATATATGATGGATGTGGAACAAGGGAAAAAAATGGTGGAAGATTTGAAAGATGTCGATGTGTTATGGTTAGATTCTGATGGCAAACAAAGTTCTACTAAAAATTTTTCTAAGTATGAATCCTAAAATGATATAGTAAAGAAGATAAAAGTTTGCTATAATAATACAGGTGGTAATATGAAAAAAATTATTGGAATTAGTTTCGCTTGTTTTTTTCTTGATCAGCTGATAAAATACGTGATTAATGAAGTAATATCTTTGGAAAAAAGTATTGCTGTGATTGGGGACTTTTTTCATCTTACTTATGTTAGAAACTACGGAGCAGCTTTTAATATTTTAAGTGGAAATCGTATCTTTTTGATTAGTATTGCTTGTATTACTTTATTTATTATATATTATTTTTTAATGAAAGATCGTGTGAATAGTACATTAGAACAGGTTGGTTATGGCTTATTTATTGGAGGAATTCTTGGTAATTTATGGGATCGTCTAATACATGGTTATGTAATCGATTACTTGGATTTTGAAATCTTTCAAATTCATATGCCAATTTTTAATTATGCAGATGTTTGTATTTGTATTGGTGTCTTCTTATGTGTTATCACACTATTAAGGGAGGAAATAGGATGGAAGAATTCACAGTCGAAGAAAAAGCTGGAAGATTAGATCAATATGTTATGAATTTGACTGGCTTTAGTCGTACAAAGGTTCAAAAGATGATAAAGAAGGGTGCGATTTTAGTAAATGGAAACCCAAGTAAGAATAGTTATCAAGTAGAAATCGGAGATAAAATAGAAGTACAATCTTTTACCGAGGAAGAAATGAGTCACGAAGCAGAAAATATTCCTCTAGATATTGTCTATGAAGACGATGATTTATTGGTAGTGAATAAACCAAATGGAATGGTTGTTCATCCTGCTGTAGGAAATCCTCATGGTACTTTAGTAAATGCATTATTGTATCATTCTAAGCATTTAAGTGATATCAATGGTAATTTTCGTCCTGGTATTGTCCATAGAATTGATGCAGATACAACCGGCTTATTAGTTGTTGCTAAAAACAACGAGACCCATATAGCACTTGCTTCGCAATTAAAAAATAAGACAACACATCGTAAATATGTTGCTCTTTGTTGGGGAGTGATAGAAGAAGATAGTGGAGATATTATTGCTCCGATTGGACGAGATTTAAAAGATCGTAAAAAGATGGCTGTTACTGATAAGAATAGTAAAGAAGCAGTGACACATTTTCGCGTTTTAGAAAGATATAAGAATGCAACAAAAATAGAATTAGAACTAGAAACTGGTAGAACCCATCAAATTCGTGTTCATATGAATTACATAGGACATCCAATTGTCAATGATAAAGTATATGGAAATCGTAAATTATTTGATGAGACAGGACAATGTTTACATGCGAAAACATTAGGATTTATTCATCCTCGAACTAACAAGTATATGGAGTTTGATAGTCCACTGCCAGAATGTTTCTTAAATATCGAAAGACAGTTAGAAAGATAGGTGATAGGATGGAAGAACAAGGAATGATCATTGAAACGAAAAATGATGAATTAGTTATGAAATTACTGCATTATTTTATTACGGATAAAGATTATAATCCGATTGTATTACATGGTGCGAAAAATGAGATTTGGTTAGAGAATTTAGAAAGTGATTATCCAATTGTCAGAATTGTAACAGATTATATTCATAATGATGAACAGTTTCAATTTGATCTTTTAAAAACACGTAGTATTCTAAAGAAAATAAGAAAGAAAACAATTTCTATGAATATGGAAATGATATCATTTTATTTAAATTTAGGAGAGAATGTCAATTTAATTAAAGAAAAACAGAAATTTGAACATATTTCTTGCATTCCAGTATTTGATAATTCTACTATACAGTTACAAAAGAATAAGGTTGTCTGTGAAGCGTTTCCAGATTTAGTCAAACAAACAACATTTAAAGAAAAAGGTGTTGAGTTGTTTATGCGTTTAACACAAGATATTACAAAGAAGTCAGAAGAGGACGCGAAAGCTGCCGAAGATGTTTTCCGTATGAGAAAACCAGTTGTTACAATGGCTCTTATTTTTATCAATATTCTAGTGTTTATTTTGATGTATTTGTTTGGTAATGGCTCAAATGATGTAGCGACCCTTCTTAAATTTGGAGCAAATTTAGGAGAACTTGTTCGAGCAGGGGAAGTATACCGTTTAATTACAAGTGCTTTTATTCATATTGGTATTATTCATTTGCTAGTGAATTGTTATTCTCTATACGTGATTGGACCGCAATTAGAAAGCTTTTTAGGGAAATGGAAGTTTTTACTTATTTATTTACTCAGTGCGATTGCTGGTAATTTACTATCTATTTCATTTGGTAGTAGTTTAAAAATTAGTGCAGGAGCAAGCGGAGCCATTTTTGGGTTACTTGGTTCTTTAGTATATTTTGGTTATCACTATCGTGTTTATTTAGGAACAGTATTACGTTCACAAATTATACCGATTATTATTTTAAACTTGTTAGTTGGTTTTATGAGTCCAGGAATTGATAATGCCGCTCATATTGGAGGTTTAATTGCTGGTGTATTTACAACGATGGCATTGGGAATTAAAAACAAGACAACCAATATGGATCGTATTAACGGCTGGATTGTGAGTGTCATTTTCTTTGCTTTCTTAATTTATTTAGGATTTTTTGGAACAGTTTCTTAATACTGTTTTTTTTTCGTCATAAAAAAATCATAGTCTAATTTACTATGATTTTTTGATATTACTATAATTTGCGATATAGTCCAATGGCAATTCCTAAAATAGATACTTGATCTAAGATGATTGGATCCATGGTATCATTTTCTGGTTGTAATCTAAAATAATTGGATTCTTTGTAAAAAGTTTTTAAAGTCACTTCATTCTCTTCGGTCATAGCTACGACGATTTGTCCATTACGCGCTGTATTTTGCTTTTCAACAATGACAATGTCGCCATCTAATATACCTGCATTAATCATACTTTCTCCACTAACTTTTAATGTAAATACTTCTTTATTTTTGGGAATTAAATAAGCTGGTAGGGAAAAATATTCTCCAGGATTTTGGATTGCTTCAATTGGACTTCCGGCCGTAATTTTACCAAGCAATGGAACTTCTACTACTTCTTCTTCCTTTTTCGCATATTCATTATCGACTAGTAATTCAATGGCACGATTTTTGGTTTCTTTTCTACGAATCACACCTTTTTCTTCTAAGTTTTCTAGATGTGCATGAATCGTTGCTGGACTAGATACCCCTAATGATGCGCCAATTTCTCTTACTGTTGGGGGATATCCATATTTCACAATATATGATTTAATGAAGTTTAAGATTTCGTTTTGACGCTTCGTCAATTCTTTCATGAGCCCCTCCTTTTACATCCTGTATACAGTATAACATGTAAAACACAAAAAGTCAAACATTTGTTTGTGTTTGCTATTGACACGAACAGTTGTTCGTAGTAAGATAAATACAGAAAGAGGAGGTTGTAGTATGAAAGAATTATTAAAAAATAAATTTGTAATTGGATTTTTAGCTTTTATTGTAACATTTACTTATATGAGTTCAATGAGTCAACAAAAAATGGAGGAGGATGGAATTAAGGCGGAACAAGAATACGTTGCGATGAATGTCAAATAATCTCATCAAAATCAATTTACTAATATAAACAATACATGTTATAATGAATTTAAGAATTGAGGGGATTTCTATGACAATGGAAGAATTAATAATTCGTAATATAAAAACTTTAGGGATTGATATGATTAAACAAGCTGGAAGTGGGCATCCGGGAATTGTGTTGGATGCCGCTCCAATGATGTATGCTTTGTTTTCAAAACATTTATTGTTTAATGTAAATGATCCACATTGGTTGAATCGTGACCGTTTTGTATTGTCTTCTGGTCATGGATCTGCATTATTATATGCGACAATGTATTTATGCGGATATCATTTATCATTAGATGATTTAAAACAATTTCGTAAATATGGCTCTAAAACGCCAGGACATCCAGAATATGGTGTTACAGAAGGGGTAGAAGTTTCAACTGGACCTTTAGGTCAAGGGATTGCGACAGCAGTAGGTTTGGCATTGGGAGAAAAGATATTAGAGAATCGTTTTTTTATACATCGCACAGATAAAAAAAATAAAGTAGAAAAAATGTTTGATTATCATATTTATTGCTTATGTGGAGATGGCGATTTAATGGAGGGAATTGCTCAGGAGGCCATTTCTTTAGCGGGTTCTTGGAAATTAAACAATTTAATTGTTTTATATGATTGCAATTCTGTTAGTTTAGATGGAGACACGAAACACACATTAGATGAAGATATATTAAAACGTTTTGAGGCTTGTGGTTGGGAAACATTGTCTGTATCAAATGGGAATGATGTAAAGGATATTGATCGTGCTTTGGATAGAGCAAAACGATCTTCACTCCCAACGATTATTCGTGTCAAAACGAAAATTGGAGATGGTTCTCTTTTAGAAGGAACAAATGCGGTTCATGGAAAAGTACTTGATGACCAAGATATGGCACAGTTAAAACAAAAATTGGGAATGCCCGATACTCCATTTTATGTGCATGAAGGGGCTAAAAATATGTTTACAGCTGCTTTAGCACAACATACGAGTGCGAAATATCAAGAATGGGCAAATGAATATCGTCAATATCAACAAGAAACAGGAGAAGAGTTACCAAAAGAGTTAACATTTTTATTGAATCGTGAAGAGACGATTGATTTAAGTAAGAAAGAATGGGTATTTCCAGACCCAGAGGATAAAATTGCTTCTCGTGATTTAAATCATATAGTATTAGAAGAATTAGTGAAATCGTATGATTATTTGATTGGAGGGAGTGCTGATTTAGCATCTTCTACTAAAACATATCTAAAAGATTATCCTGATATTTTAAATGAAACCAATTATATAGGAAAGAATATTTGTTTTGGGGTACGCGAGCATGCGATGGGCGCTATTTTAAATGGTTTAGCACTTACTGGATTTCATCCATATGGTTCTACTTTCTTATCTTTTTCTGATTATTTAAAACCAGCTTTACGCATGTCTGCTTTGATGAATTTACCAGTTACATATATTTTTACACATGATGATATTACCATTGGAAGTGATGGACCAACGCATCAGCCAATCGAACAATTAGCTACATTACGAGCTACTCCCAATCTGAATGTGTATCGACCATGTGATATGAAAGAAATCATTGGTTGTTGGAATGAAATATTGAAGCAGAAAAAACCAAGTGCACTCATTCTATCGAAAAATCCGGTTACGACTGTGATTTCATCAGAGATTGAAAAAGTACAGTTTGGGGCTTATATTGTTGCCCCAGAGAGAAATGTATTACATGCGATTTTGATCGCTACAGGGCCAGAAGTACAAACTGCTCTACGATTAAAAGAAAAATTATATCATGAACATGGAATTGATATTCGTGTTGTTAGTATGGTATGTATGGAAAAATTTTTAGAACAATCAAAAGAGTATCAAGATACGATTTTAACACCGTATATTAAAACTTTTGTACTAGAATATTCATCTTCTTTAAGTTGGTACCGTTTTGTTTATAATGATAAATATTTATTTACAATTGATACATTTGGGGCCAGTGGTTCAAAAGATGATATTTTAAAAGCCCATCATTTAGATTTTGATTCTGTACTTCAGAGAATGATTGAATTAATTAAGTAGGAGTTTCCTACTTTTTTCGTGTCTTTTCGACAGTTTACTATGTTTCAATAAGAATGGTGATAGGATGAGATCATATTATTTATTTTTAATTCAGGACGAGGTGGTAACGACATTAAAGAAAAAAGAATTTGACTTATATTATATGTTAAAACGAATTATAGAAGAGAAAGAAGAAGGGATAACATATCGTATTCCTTGTTATCTACAGCTTTGCAAACCGTGGCCTAAAGATATTTTAAAGCACTATTTCGAGATGAAATATCCTCATTGTAAAAAGGAATATCAATATGAAATAGCAGGAGATTCTTATCTCATCCGTTCTAGTTATTTAAAAATTGTAACTGCTAAAACAATTCCTGGTATATTCCGTTTGTTAAATTATATGAATCCTTATATTTTTGTATGTGACTTTGAAAACGAAGACTATTTTTATTTGAAAGCATTTATGAATCATATAAAAATAAAATCATAAATTGTAGTAAACCTTGAAAGTTTTATGATTTTTTAGTAGAATACTGTTTAGGAGGTTATAGCATGGATTGGATTGCATTTCTAATGGATTTATTAAAAGTGCTAGGAGGTTTTATTGCTGGAGCAGTAGTAGGATTCTTCTTGGCTCGTAGATATATGAAGAAATATATGAAGAAGAACCCACCGATCAATGAACAAATGATTAAAGGAATGATGATGCAGATGGGTAGAAAGCCGAGTCAAAAGCAAATTAATCAGATGATGAAATCAATGACGAAGTATATGGATTAATCCAATACTTTTTTATTTTATAAAGGAGGCATATGAAACCATTTATCGGTATTATGGAAAGACCTGAGAAGACAAGAGGTCAGAATTCTGTAACGGTTATGTATGATGATGTTCGTACAGTAGTAATATCTTGTGGAGGGATTCCTATTGGCATTGTTCCAACTAGTACAACTAGTTATGTAGATAAAAAAGCTTCTGATGTACCAGTATTAACTGATGAAGAAAAGAAAGATTTAAACTGTTTATTAGCTTTATGTTCTGGTGTTATATTTCCTGGAGGAGACGAAGTGATGGATTATGATTTATATGCTCTTGATTATTGTTATAAAAATCAAATACCAACATTAGGAATCTGTATGGGAATGCAGGCTATGGGAGTTTATTTTGATGGATATTTAAAAGAAATACATACTTCTAATCATCATCGGCAGAACAAGCAAAGCTATGCGCATACAGTAAAATTAGATAAAAATTCGAAATTATACCAAATTTTACAAAAAGAAATGTTTCAAGTAAATAGTTTTCACAAATACATGGTCAAAGATATAAAAAAGGGTCATGTTGTAGCAATTGCTTCTGATGATGTGATTGAGGCCTTAGAAGATCAAAATCATCCTTTTTTTATCGGAGTACAATGGCACCCAGAAACACTTTTCACATATGATATGATGAGTCAAAAATTATTTAAACATTTTTTTGAAATCATAAAGAAAAGGTGAGAAAGATGAAAGTAGAAGAGATGCACACACTTCTACATAGTACATTAATTCAAGGAACAATCAAAGATAGAAAAGTATCTAATATTTCTATTGATACGCGTACGATGAAAAAAGGGGATGCTTTTATATGCTTAATTGGTAAACGATTAGATGGTCACCAATATATAAAAGAAGCTATTAAAAAGAAAGCAAGTGTGATTATTGTATCGAAAATCGTTCCCATTATCACTGAGATTCCAATTCTATTGGTCGATAATACGGATGAAGCATTGCAAACAATTGCACGTTATCACAAAGAAAAATTTGAACCAAGTGTGATTGCGATTACGGGAAGTGTGGGAAAGACGACAACAAAAGAGTTAGTCGCTCATTTTTTAGAAAAAAAATATTCTGTATTAAAAAGTGAAGGGAATTTTAATAATCATATTGGTGTTCCTATGACAATGTTAAAATTAAATAAAAATCATGAGATTTTAGTGTTAGAAATGGGAATGAATCATCCAGGAGAAATTGCTCGTCTTTCGATGTTAGCACATCCGAATGTCGCACTAATTACAAACATAGGAACAAGCCATATTGGATATTTAAAATCAAGAAAAAATATATTGAAAGCAAAGATGGAGATTACGACAGGTATGAAGAATGGAACTCTAATTGTTAATGGAGATGATTCTTATTTGAAAAAAATAAAAAAATCAAAACAATACGATGTGATTTTTGTAAACAAAGAGACCTTTCATGCACAAATAAAACATAGAAAAGATCATATTATCTTGATATTAAGAGTTTCAAAGCAAGTTTATCAAGTCTCTCTTCCATATTGTGCATATCATTTATTAGATAATATCTTTTTAGCACTTCAAGTAGGACTTTTATATCATGTGCGTATGGAAGATATGATCGCAGTACTAAAACATACAACGTTTCAATTAAAAGGGAGATTAGAACATATTCCTATCAATCAACATCAGATTTTAGTTAATGATACATATAATGCTTCTTTGGAATCTAGTTGTGCTGCTCTAAAGTATTTAAAAACATTGCCAGGAAAGAAATGTATGATCTTTGGAGATATTTTAGAACTTGGTAAAAAGAGTAAAAAAATACATCAACAACTTGCTCGTATGTTTCAAAAAGAAAAAGAGATTGATTTTATATTAATTGGAAGTGAAGTAAAGGTTATGAAGAAAAAAATAAAACACAGTCAATACTTTCATACAGTAGAAGAATATATCGATGCTATCCAAACAAAACCATTAAAATATGACTATATTTTATTAAAAGCAAGTCATAATATGCACTTTGAAAAAATGATTGAGACATTAAAATAAAGCACAATGTGCTTTATTTTTCATGCAATGTAAAATGAATCCCGATCATTCCACCTAAAATAGCAGTTAGAAAAAGAATAAAATAAAATATTAAATCTTTCATATGAAAGCTTTTATCTATTCCTAATACTTGGAATAAAAGTAGGAATATACTGATAATAAAAGCAAATTTAAGTCCTTCTAACCATCCCTTTTTAGTAGCTGATACACTCATAAAAAAGCCACCACCAAAAAAGCTAATCAATAAAATAATAAATTTGAGTCCTACTACGACTTGATAAGATAAAACATCAAAATAGTGAAAAATAGAAAGGAAAAAAGTAAATATAAAAATAGTTCCTAAAAAGATTAAGAAAGCAATACTATATTTTTTGAAACTCTTTAAATAGTTCATATCATCACCTACTTTACTATATGTGATGTATAAAAAAATTAGAACATGGACAATATGAAATAAGGTGATAAAATGATTGAACTAGTTTGGAAATTAAGCTTAATCTATTTATTTTTATTAGTCGTATTTCGCTTTCAGCAACATAAAGAAGTCAATTCGATGTCATGCTTTGAATTAGGAAATTTAATTTTAATGATTGTATTTGCTGTGGCAACCATTCACATGACAGGAAACCAATTTTATATTGGTTGTATTGTTTTAGTATTATTGTGGGGATTACAACTTTTATTACAATGGCTTATGAAACGAGAAGAAAATCTAAAAAAAGCTTTTGGGAAAAGCCCTGTTTTATTAATTGAGAATGGAAAATTAAATTTTAAAAATATTAGTCAATTGAATTATAGTTTAGATTATTTGTTTGTAAAATTAAAAGAAGAAGGAATTCACCAAATAGAAGAAGTAAACTATGCGGTATTAGAAGAAGATGGTAGTTTAGCAGTCTTTGCCAAAGAGGGAAGTGATTATCCATTTCCATTGATCCTAGATGGTGTGATTAATATGAGTGGATTACATGAAATTGGAAAAGATACCAAATGGCTTCATAAAATATTAAAAGGGAAAGGTGTTTCATTGAATGAAGTATTTTATGCATTTCAAAAAAATCATCATGTTTTTGTAATCAAGAAGCAAGATTTCATTTCCGCATAAAAAGGCATTTCTGCCTTTTATTTTTCAATATAATGATAACTAACAGAACGAATTAAACGATTCATAATAGCAATCCCAAGTCCCTCTTTCTTTACACCTTCGATGATAATAAAATTAGGTTTTTGGCGATCAACTTGGCGTAATAAGGTAAAGATATTATGCATTACCTCATCTAAATGACCGATATGACCATATGCATAATATGGTTGATTAGGAAAGAATTTTTTATGTTCTTGAAAACCGATAATTACTGTATTTTCTTTTAAATTTTCTTTGATTAATTTAATCATTTTATTTTCATCTTCTGAGTATACCATCAATGCTTCTGCTTTTGGAGCATAGTGTTTATATTTCATACCTGGACTTTCTACTTTACCTGTTGCACTTTGAAATAAGTGCGAATCTAAACGACAGATACCAACGACTGCTTCAATATCTTGTGGTGTAATTTTACCTGGTCTTAAAATGGTAGGAATGCCATCTATTACTTTACAAACAGTGGATTCAACTCCAATTGTGGTCATACCACCATCAATCATAAAAGCTACTTTTCCATCGAATTCATCTTTGATATCTTCTAGTTTTGTTCCACTAGGACGACTTGATAGATTCGCACTAGGGGCACAGATAGGACGTTTGGCATAGGTAATCAATTTACGAGCTATTTCATTTTCTGGCATACGAATACCAACTGTATCTAAACCTGCTGTAACGACATTAGGAACTTTTTCTTTTCTCTTTAAGATTAAAGTAAATGGTCCAGGGAAGAAAGCATCGATTAATTTTTGTTCCATTTCACTTGGTGTCTCAACTAATTCATTTAAAATATCAAAATCGGCAATATGAACAATAAGAGGGTTATCATTGGCTCTTCCTTTGGCTTTAAATATATTCATAGCAGCGGTTTCATTAAACGCATTGGCTCCAACCCCATATACTGTTTCTGTTGGAAAGATTCCAATTTCTCCTTTTCTTAATAATTCACCACATTCTTTTAATTTACTTTCGTCTATTGTATTTTTGCAATCAATGATTTTTGTATTCATTTTCATCACCGCATTGTATTATACTACATATTATTTTATATTGGCAATTTTCTATCTAATGTTTAATTTTTTTCTAACATATTTTGCTTGGTGCAGTGTAACAAAAATAATATTAGATGAAAGAGCAATGACAAGTGCCCACAGTCCTATTTTTAAGTAACAACAGAAAAATAAGATTACGGTTCTTAAAATCATTCCCAATAAAGTTCCTTTCATAGCAATTTTAGCTTGTTCCATAGCCTGTAAAGCAGCAGTGAGAGGAGCCTGTATATAATGAAGGAGAAAAATAGGAGCTAATACTTTTAAATAAGGAATTCCTGCTTGTGTTTGATAGATAACTTGTAAGGGAATTTCTGGAAAGAAAACAAAAATAGCTGTAATTGGAATCCCAATGAAAAAAGATATGAGTATCGCTAGACTTAGTTTTTTCTTAGCTCCGCGATAATCCTTTTTTCCATAGCTTTTACTAATAACAGGAATGAGTGCTTGACTAATTGCCATCGTAAAAAAGCTAGGCATCGTTAACATAGGAAGTACATAGCCATTTAAAATTCCATATTCATTTACAATAAAATGATTTGAGTAACCAACTTGTAATAAGACATGTGTCATAATAATTGGTTCTAAAAAATATCCGATACTCCCTATAAAACGAGATCCTGTTGCAGGTAAGGAAATATTTAATATTTTTTTCATGGTATTCCATTTGGGTAATAAGTCATATTTTTTAATTTTTATATGCTTTGGCAAAAAACAAAATAAGACAATAATCGAAGTGAGCTCACTGACAATATTAGAAAGAATAATAAAAGCAACTGCATATTCTATTCCTTTCATTAAAAAGTAGGGAATCCCGATTGTTAAAGTAAATAACCATACAACATCTTCAATAATACAAGAAAATACATGAGGAAACATCTGTTCCTTACCGAAAAAATAACCTCTTAAAATACTTGTAACACTAATAAATGGTAAGACAAATCCCATACATAGAAATGCATAATAACATCTTGGTTCATGTACTAACGAAAAAGCTAAAAATTTAGAACAACAAGTTAAAAATATCATTAAGAAAATATTGATAAATAGGACAATTGGAATACAAGAAAAAATGATTTCTTTTTCTTTCTGTTCTTCTTTGGCAATTAAAGTAGATATCGCAACAGGTAGTCCTAATTGTGCTAGAGAGACAAGTAACATAAAAGTAGGGGATAATAACATATAAATTCCCATTCCCGTACTTCCAATGTTTCTTGTCATAATAATCTTGATAATCATGCCCAGTAGTTTTGTAATAGCGCCACCAATTAATAAAATAATTGTAGAACGAATAAATTTATTTTTCATGAATTCCACCTTTATCTAACATATGTTATGTATAAAATAATTAGAATAGAAGCGATTCGGTTGCGAAATGTAGTAAAATATGATATACTAAAAAAGAGAAAATGAGAGAAGGTATGAGTATGAAATACATGTTTATTGTTAGCTATCAGTTACCATGGGGGGGGTATTTAGTAAATAATACTCTATATTTCTCATACACTTTTTATAATCTATTAAAAAAGTTGTTTTTGTGGTGAAAACAACTTTTTTGTGTGCAGTAAAGGAGAGAACTTATGAGAAAAATAAAAAGAAGAAAGAATTATACAAACTATATTGTTATTGCAATGATTGGTGTTTTATCATGTATGGGAATCGGATATAGTTATTTACAGGAAAATTTAAATTTAAATGTTGTAGCTACGAAAAAAGATCAAAGAATTGATATTACCAAATATGTGGTAACAAGTGGAGATGGATTATATGAAGATCCATATGAGAATGGTCGTTATGTTTATAGAGGGGGTAGTGTAGATAATTATATATGGTTTAATGAAGAATTATGGAGAATTATAGCAAAAGAAGCAGATGGAACTTATAAAGTTGTATCTGAGGAATGGTTATCCAATCATTCTTTCGATGATGCGAATCACCGAAAAGTAGAAAATAATACTTTTTGTACATCACCTCAATATGGATGTAATGTATACGGCCATGTTGATGGATTATATGAATTTGCTGGACAAAGTGGAACAGTAACCGAAGATTCAAGTTTAGCTATTTACTTAAACGGAGGATATTATAATGGACTTACTGATACAGCCAAGGAACAGATACAGACCCATGATTTTTATATTGGGGGTATTATCGACAGACCCGATGAAGAGAATGATAGCATAATAGATAATATTGCCTCCGAGAAAGCATATACTTGGAAAGGAAATGTTGGCACTTTAAATACGACAGACACATTAAGGTCTAGTACAGATCCAAAATGTATTTCAGTGTCAATGGATAGTTTACAATCAGGCATTTGTAATAATAATTATCTACGAGAAAATCTCATGTATGATTATTATTGGACAATGAATGGAGTTACAAGAGGTTTGGACAGTACGAAATATGATAGTGTTTGGTATTTAATGTATAATTATTCTTATTCTGAAATGAGTCTACGCGCTGGTTATGCGAATAATTTATATCCAATTCGACCAGTGGTTTATTTAAAAGCAGAAATACAATTCACTTCAGGAGATGGGACAAAGGAAAATCCGTATATCATTACTTTATAAAGAGATTGAACAAAATCTCTTTTTCTTTGCTGAGATGAAAAAGTAAACGCAACTTTGAAAAGTTAAATGCAATTTTAAATATGATTTAATGTTGATAACAAATAAAACTGAACTTTATTTGGTTTTAAATTGTATCACTTTTATCTCTGTCAAGGGTAAAATGAACGTT
>CASEIJ010000027.1 GCA_949288035.1 uncultured Mycoplasmatota bacterium | reverse complement strand
GGATTATTTGGATCTTGTCTGTTCAATGTACCAGTAATACCTACTCCATAATCACTTTCTCCATTTATGGTTGCAAGTTTAGCCATTTCTTTTGCTACTTCGATACTATAAACGGTATACTCATGTATTATGTTAGAATCTATCCCATATTTTTCTTTCATACGATTAGAATAACTGACTACTCCTAGTTGAAATACTTCACTTGCACCAGGAATATTCGTAATCTCATTTGCAACCATTCCACCTGTACAAGATTCCATAGTAGAAATTGTCTCTTCTCTACTCGTTAATATTTCAATAATTTCTTTCATAGACTACCTTCTTTCACATGTATATTGTTCATTTGTAGATTCTACTTCAACAAATAATTGATCTTGATATCTACTATCTGTTGAAAGATAAATAGTATCATTAGAAGCATTCCTACGGGCTCCATTTTTCATTGTTTCTTTATCACTTAAAATTAAAGTCCAATCTTTTCTTTGTGATTGACTTGCCGATGAACTATAGTGAATAACTGAATAATTTCCTTTCATTCCATTTTCTTGGGCAGTACCATATAAAGACAATTCTGTTTTATCAATTTGCAAAACAATTTGCCCGTTTTCACAATCCCATACACCTTGAATATCTTTTTTAGAATTGTTTAACAAAGTAATAAGTAACCAGATAAATAATATAATCACAAAAATCATAATGATAACAAATGAGATAACAAACCACTTTGTACGTTTTTTTCTCTTTAAAAAGTATGCATTTTTCTCTTCTTCGTTATTCCAAACCTTTTCTTTCTCCATATTGATTCACTCCTTATGTTAAGTATATCACAAAAAAGAACTAGATACCTAGTTCCCTTGTAAAATTCGATTTAACTTTTCTAAATCATGATTTTTCATGGCAGGAACACCATCTAATCGATAAGGCATTCCTAACTTTTTATATTTTTCTACTCCATATAAATGATAAGGAAGTAATTCTACTCTCTCTACATTTTTAATTGTTTTTACATATTCTTTTAGTTTTAATACATATTCTTCTGTATCATTGATTCCCGGAACAATTACTTGTCTTAGCCAAAGTTTTTTATTCATTTTTTGACATAGTTCTAAGAAATCCAGATATTCTTGAATACGATAACCTGTCATTTTTTTATATCCTTCAGGATCTAGTGCTTTAATATCTAAGATGACTAAATCTGTATATTTTAAGATTTCTTCGTGTAATTCTGGCTTTGTACCGACACCTGAAGTATCTAAACAGGTATGAATATGTTCTTGTTGACATAATTTTAAACATTCTAATACGAATTCTGGTTGACAAAGAGGATCACCTCCTGAGAAAGTAATTCCTCCTTCATCACCAAAATAATTTTTATAACGTTTTACTTTTTTGATTAATTCTTCTGGAGTAGTCATATTTTTTTCTTCCATATCCCATGTTTCAGGATTATGACAGAATAAGCATCGTAATTTACATCCTTGTAAAAAGACAACAAATCGTATTCCTGGACCATCTACAAGGCCCATTGTTTCAATAGATTGAATACTACCTTTTATCATTAGATTGTCTCGTGGAATGTACGGTTAATTACTTCTAATTGTTGTTCACGACTTAAACGGTTAAAGTGAACTGCATATCCACTTACACGAATGGTAAGAGTTGGATATTTATCAGGATGATCCATTGCATCAATTAATGTTTCACGATTAAATACATTCACATTTAAATGATGTGCCCCTTGTTTAAAATATCCATCTAAAAGAGCTACTAATTTCTTAATACGTTCTTTTTCATCTTTTCCAAGAGCATTTGGAACAATTGAGAATGTATTTGAAATACCATCTTGGCATACATCTTTATATTCTATTTTCGCAACAGAGTTTAATGATGCAAGAGCACCACTAGAGTCTCTTCCATGCATTGGGTTTGCTCCTGGAGCAAATGCGACACCAGCTTTTCTTCCATCTGGAGTTGCTCCTGTTTTCTTTCCATAAACAACATTTGAAGTAATTGTAAGCACAGATAATGTATGATGTGCATTACGATATAATTCATGTTTCTTTAATTCACGAATAAATCTTTCTGTAAGTTCTACAGCAATAGAATCTACACGATCATCATCGTTTCCATATTTTGGATAATCTCCTTCGATTTCAAAATCAGTTGTAATACCATCTTCAGCACGAATTGGTTTTACTTTTGCGTATTTAATAGCAGATAAACTATCTACTGCAACACTAAGTCCTGCTACTCCAAATGCCATTAAACGTTCTACATTTGTATCATGTAATGCCATTTGTGATTTCTCATATGCGTATTTATCATGCATATAGTGAATGATATTCATTGCATCTACATAGATTTTCGCAACTTTTTCTAGTACTTTATCATAAGCAGTTTTTACTTCGTCATAATCTAATACTTCACTTGTAATTTTTGGTACATCTTTTAATACTTGTGTCTTTTTCATTTCATCGACACCACCATTAATGGCATATAGTAAAGCTTTGGCTAAGTTACAACGAGCTCCAAAGAACTGCATTTGTTTTCCAACTTTCATCGCAGATACACAACATGCAATGGCATAATCATCTCCATAAATTGGTCTCATTAAGTCATCGCTTTCATATTGTAATGCATCTGTTTCGATAGACATTTTCGCACAGTAATCTTTCCATGCTTCTGGCAATTCCTTACTCCATAGTACTGTCATATTTGGTTCTGGGGCAGGCCCTAAATTAGTAAGTGTGTGTAAATATCTAAATGAGTTTTTCGTTACCAGTGTACGACCATCTAATGCCATACCACCAAGTGATTCTGTTACCCAAGTAGGATCTCCAGCAAATAAATCATTATATTCTGGGGTTCTTAAATGACGAGCAATACGTAATTTAATAATAAATTGATCAATGATTTCTTGCGCTCCTGTCTCATCTAATGTTCCTTCTTGTAAGTCTCTTTCGATATAAATATCTAAAAAGGTAGAAGTACGTCCTAAACTCATAGCAGCACCATTATTTTCTTTAATTGCTGCTAAATAACCAAAATATAACCATTGAGCAGCTTCTAATGCATTCGTAGCTGGTTTTGAAATATCATACCCATATTTACTAGCCATTGATTTAATTTCTTCTAGTGCTGAAATTTGTTCTGTTAATTCTTCTCTCATACGAATTACAGAAGATGTCATTTCTACTTCATCTAATTGACTTTGATCATATTTTTTTCCTTCGATTAAACGATCAATTCCGTAAAGTGCAACACGACGATAATCACCAATGATTCTTCCTCTACCATATGCATCAGGAAGTCCTGTTAATAATCCAGCATGGCGAGCAGCACGAATATCAGGGGTATAAGCATCAAATACTCCTTGATTATGAGTTTTACGATATTTCGTAAATATCTTCTTCATTTCTGGATCGATTTCGTATCCATAGGCTTGTAAAGCGCTTTCTACCATGCGGATTCCACCCCATGGATTACAAATTCTCTTTAATGCTTCATCCGTTTGTAATCCGACGAGCACTTCATCCTCTTTTGAAATATATCCAGGTTCATAAGCATCAATTCCAGATACTGTTTTGGTATCTACATCATAAATACCTTTATCTAATTCAACTTTCATTTTTTCTTCTAGAATACTCCAAACTTTTTTTGTTTTTTCAGTACTCTCAGTTAAAAATGATTCATCACCTGTATATGGTGTTACGTTACTCATAATAAAGTCACGTACATCAATTGTATTTTTCCAAGTTTCTCCTTTAAAACTTCTCCAAGCGTCCATATATTACCTCCTTCTAGTATCCCTTTATAGTATAACACATTTTAAGAAAACATGTATCAATGGAAAAGAATTTATAAAAAAATTGACAGTATACATTTTATTGACTGTCAATTATCTTCATAAAATCTTCCTCTGATAAAATTGGAACATTTAATTCTAGGGCTTTTTGATATTTACTACCAGGATTTTCACCAACAATCACAGCTCCTGTTTTTTTACTAACACTACTAGACCAAGTTCCACCAAGACTTTCTATTTTAGCTTGTGCTTCATCTCTAGTCATGTGTTCTAAACTACCTGTTAAAACAAAGCTTTTACCAGATAGTGGTAAATTAGTAGAGGTAGTACCTAAATATTTCATATTTACGCCATTTTCTTTTAAGCGATTGATT
>CASEIJ010000026.1 GCA_949288035.1 uncultured Mycoplasmatota bacterium | reverse complement strand
ATTCCAATCACTGGTAATGGTTCCTGTTCCTTGAATTTCTAGATCTTGTGATAGAAGTGCGTATCCTAGTCCTAACATTAAGAATACACAGATTACTACTAATCCTATTAATAAATATTGTTTCTTTTTCATTCTTCTTCTCATCTCCATTCATCTTCCTTTCCAATTGAAATACATTCATCTGGTGGATTTAACAAATGGACACGAGAAAAAGTTGTTTCCACTACGAAAACAACTTCCTTTATTTTATATTTAGTTGAGGGGTATAGTTTATTATCTAAATACCCCCCCCATGGTAACTTTTGGCTAACAGGAACTCTTATCATTTACTACACCTCACGAGTCTTCTACTTGTAAAATATTTATCTAACTTCCCGGTTTCACTTATGCGTGAACTTAACTCTGTGCTTGATTAGGAAGCTATTTTATTTACTTTCTGTTTTTATTGTATCATATTTTCTTATCTCTTTCATCCTTTTTTATTTTTTCAAACAAAAAAAAGAAGACTAAGCTTCTTCTTTATTCATTGATACAACTTCTTTTCCTTTATAAGTTCCACAATTTTTACAAACTCTATGAGGTTTAATTGTAGCGCCACATTTTGGACATGTTGTCATTTCATTTGCAGAAATTTTATAATGCGTACGACGCATTCTTTTTCTTGTTTTACTTGTTTTTCTAAATGGTACTGCAAATAATTGAATTTCTAATTTCATCTAAATTCACCTCTTTCTTATAGCAAATCTTTCAATTTTTCCAATTCAGGATTGATCTCTTGTTTTGGTTTCTCCTCTGTTATAAGTTCCCAGCCATCACCATGAAGTGATAATTCCTCTGCGCCTTCACTTACAACTTTCATAGGAATTTCTATCAATATATTTTCCCATATAATTGGTAAAATATCAATACTATTTTCTGATTTTTTTAATGTTTCATCCATTTCTTCGCATAAATTTTCTAAAGAATCATCAACAGATGTTTCAAATGGAATATCAACTGGCTTTAATGTAATGGCACATGGTAGTACCATCGTTCCACTTATCTTCATAGTTAATGCGAATTCATCCATTGCATCTAAATATAATCTTCCTGTTACATGTACTTGTTTTAAATCTAATAAATCAGATTGTTTTAACAATGTATCAGGAATCTGAATTTCTTGATCAAATTCTATTTCAGATACAATATGACTTTTCAATTTTGTAAAATCAATATTCATACTTTACCACCCACGCATTACATTATACTAAAAAGATATAGAAATTGCAAATCACTTTTGTCCAATTGTGTTTTTATAGTCACAATATAGATAAACCGGATATGGAATTGTGATATCTTCGACTTCTATTTCATCGTTCAAAATTTGATCATAAGAGATGGCAATCACATCAACAGGTTCAAAAATTGTTTCATACAATTCTTCAGTTAATGCGAAATCATACATCGTATCATATGCCAAACCATCTTTGACACACCAAGAATGAAACATCTTCATCGTTGGAAATTGTAAATATCCAGTATATACTTCCCCTTTTATTTCTCGTGCAATATCTACTGCTAGTTGATGACAATTTCTCGGTTTCATATGAATGTCTGCATATAATTTTTCTTTTAACGGTTCAGAGAGGAAAGTAGAAAATAAATTTGTGATGTGATAATTTTGATTTTGATATTGAAAATATATACCTGAAGATTCAGCATGTAACTCTTTTATTCCCGCTTGTTGTAATAATCTTTTCTCATCTTGTTGATAATCATTAACATGCATCATATGGTGAAAGAAATAAAGTGGATATGAAGTTCCTAATAACGTTTGATTCACTGCCATATCAGCTTGCCATGATATATCTTCTAAAAATGGGACTTGAGAAAGTTGTTCTAAAAGCTGTCCATAATATTGGACATATAAATATTGACAATATTGGGTGTTAGAATTCATCTGCGATTTTTCTTCTTGCTCTATCTTTTGATATTGTTTTATAATTTCATTCACGCTTCTTCCCCTCCTTTGGACTTTCGATTATAACAAAAAATTAGAAAAATGACAAATCATTCTTTTCATGTTATAGTATTGGCGAGGTGATTTTATGGCAGTTGGTATTGTTGCAGAATTCAATCCTTTCCACAATGGACATTTATATTTATTACAAAAAGCAAAAGAAATGTTTCCAAATGAACCCCTGATTATTATATTAGGAGGAAATTTTCTAGAACGTGGTGAAGTGAGTATTTTAAACAAATGGCAGAAGACAGAAATTGCTCTCGATTATCATGCTGACATGGTAGTAGAACTTCCTTTCCCTTTTGCAACACAGAGTGCCGATTACTTTGCATACGGAGCTATTACCTTATTAAAAGAATTACAAGTAGATAAGATTATATTTGGAAGTGAGAGTAATGATTTAGAAATGTTTTCCAATTTTGCAGACATTCAATTAAAACATCCAGAATATCAACAATTTGTAAAACAAGAAATGGCTTCTGGTAAAAACTATCCAACTGCTTTATCTAATGCTTTAAAAACAATTACTGGAAAAGAAATCCGTTTACCAAACGATACCTTAGCTCTTTCTTATATTCGTGAGATAAAAAGACAACAAGCAAACATAACACCAATTTCTATTCAAAGAACCAATGACTATCACAATTTATCGGATAATCATATCACAAGTGCCGAAAGCATTCGTAAGTTATTATTAGAGAATCAAGATATTACACAATATGTTCCTAGTAAAGTAAAAGTTAAAACACCAATTCTTACCAATGAACAATACTTTCCTTATCTAAAATATCAAATTATGACACACTATGATTATCTAGAAATTTTCCAAACCGTAGATGAAGGAATGAATACAAGAATTAAAAAGGCAATTGTGAAAGCAAATAATTATCAAGAACTCATACAATTACTAAAAACAAAACGATATACTTATAATCGTATTCAAAGAATGTTAACACATATTCTATGTAATTTTACAAAAGAAGAAGCAAAAATGATGAAAGAACCAGAGTATATTCGTGTGTTAGGTTTTTCTAATCTAGGAAAAGATTACTTAAATCAAATAAAGAAGAATTTAAACATTCCTCTTATTACAACTTATTCCAAGGGAAATAGTAACATGTTAAAATTAGAACAGAGAATTACAGCTTGTTATGCATTACCACTTTCCTTAGAGGAACAAAAAAAGTTATGGGAAGATGAATACAAAAAAGGACCAATTCAAAAGTAATTGGCCTTTTATTTTATCACTTGAACTTCGATTCCTAATACTCCATATTTATCTTGTTCTTCTTTAGAATAATATGATTCCATATCTTTTGGGTCTACTACTTCTCCTTCACGATAACCCATCGCAATTGGAGTAAAGTGTTGATATAAAGTTTCAAAACTATCATATGGATGTAACGCAATGACTTTAACATTTAATTCTTTTCCTGTTGTTCTATCTTCAAATACAATCGTATCGCCTACTTTTATTTTACTTCTTTTCTCATCATTTAATCTTAACTCAATTGTTTTACTTCCCTCTTCAATTAAAACAAATGGATCATGATTTAATCTCATATTATGCTTCATACTTACACCTCTTGATATAAAAATAACAAACGTAAAAATAAATGTCAATAAAAAAGGAGAAAACTCCTTTTACATAAATTGACTACATTTTCCACAATCTAAATTCACTACTTGATTTTCTTCTGAACAAGTAAATTGTGGTGAATAAGTATGTCTATAAATATGACGATTAATGACGTGTGTATGAATTGGACATACGTGTGGTACTTCGTGACAGAATTCTTTTTCTACACATTTTGTAATAGTTGGTTCTACAATTGGACATCCACATTGATTACCTCCCATAGGCATCATTGGTTGCCCCATGCCCATCATTTGATTTCGTCCACAGCATTGATTTCTAAACATTTCAATCCCCCTTATCTAATTTATCATATGAGAAATAAATAAATTTGTATAAGGAATTTGTCATGAGAAAAAGAAAAATACAAGAGATAAGTTTAATCTATGAAAAAGCGATTTTTATATTGGTAGTTGGTTAATTCTTTTTGAATATAGTCTATTTTTTCAAAAACTGTATGAAACTGTTGCAACTGTTTATCAATTTGAACGAAATCAACCGTATATTTATCTTGTTCATAACAATAATCATCAATATCAAGAATTTCACTATTATGTTCTTGTTCTAAATCAAAATCATGGGTAGACATATGTTTTCCATAAAAAACATGGCTTCTTATTTTCTTAATTGGATTACCAGCATATATCGTGTTAGATGAAATCTTTTTCCCACTCACAACGGAATGACCACCAATAATAGCTCCCGAACCAATTACTGTATTTTTTAAAAGTAATGCATTTTGACCAATCCATACATGATCTCCAATTAAAATACTTTTACTGAAGTTTAATCTCTGTTTTGTTTTTGTATCGTAAATTAAATGTGGATCAGCTGTTCTAAAATAGCACTCAAAGGAAAGTAAACATTGATTTCCAATTAATATATTTTTTCTTTCTGTTGCATACATATGTGAAGTTTTATTTAGATAACAATCCTTACCTAAATAAAAAACAGAATCATTTCCAACACGAATATCAATCGAAAATGGATATAAATTCTCATCAAAATAAATTAATGAATGATTACCCGTAAAACGAAGTTTACAATTCTCTAGTTGTATCTTACCAACACAATATAAAACGTTACCTGTACCCTTCCATTCAATTTGAGCATTCTTTAGTTCAATATCACCATAAATTTGATTCTCTACTAACTTTGAAATATCACTTTTTTCTTTTACAACTTCCATAAGTACCTCCTATTTTATTATTATAACAAAAAGATACCAAAACAGGTATCAATTTGCTATGAATTCTTGTTGTGCTTCTTGATTTTTATCCATATCTTTATCAATGACTTCTACTGTACAATAGTTAGAAAAGTCAAGTTTATGAATCATTTCTTGATATTCTTGAATAGACAAAGTATCTAAATAAGTAACACTATCTAACTGAGGACAATCAAAATACACTAAATTATCTATAAATGGATCTATTACATCAATTAATTTCTCTGGTCGTAGTGATACTTTTAATTTCTTTTCACGGATGGCTAAATCAAATACTTCATCATCTAATCGTGGATGTTTCAAAGTTTCTAAAATCTCTTTTTGAAGTTTTTCTTTTTGATATGTATAAGCTCCTATTTTTACAATCAAATAATCATCATAGAAATTTGAAGAAAGAACTAAATTTTTATCAATCACTTTTCTATCTTTTAATTTTTTTACCAGTGGTGATAAGATACTAAAGTTCATTTCAAAGAAAATTGCGATATACCAATCTAACTTCATTTTTTGTTCCTCGGTTAAATGACAAATTGGAACTTTAAAAGATAATTCATAAATTGGTCGTGCGATTGGAAAATTAAGAACTGCTTTTTTATTTTTTACGGTAGTTGGTTCTTCTTTTAATATTCTTTTGATAGTATGTGTTTCAAATGAAAGTTCATGGTATAGTGTTTTAATTTTTTCTAACATTTTCTTTTCTTGAAAATTTCCAGCAACTACGATGATTTCATTAGATGGTTGATAAAAAGCATGATATATTTTTTCTACTTCTTCAATGGTAATATGATCAATATCAGAAATTGTTCCTATGGTACTACGATAAGAACGGTTACAGAATAATTGTCCCATTTCTAAGACATTGATTCGACGATCAATGGAATCTTGTGTTCCCCTAATTTCTTCACGAATCGCATGTTTTGTAATTTCTAAATTTTTCTCTGAAAAATTTGGTTGATGAATTCCTTTTATTAAAAGTTCTAACCCTTCATCAATATATTTTACAGCATCAAAATAATAACATGTACATAATCGATTGGTAATACCGTTGGTATCCATAAATTTCTTGGTTAATAAAGATACAAGATTACCATATTGATTTTGTTCAATGGTATAGTGTTCCAATAAATGGGCCATTCCATCAGGAAGATGATAATTATTTTCATCTATCATAACATCTGTATCTTTTCCACCAAATTTCACAATCAAGTGAACCATCACAGAATGTTTAGTATGATCTGGATAGAAATAAATCGTCAGTCCATTTTCTAATTGATAGGTTTTAATCTTAGTCTGCATCTTTTACCCCCTTTGCAAAGTAAATCAAATCTAACTTTAATCGAGGTAAGAATGCGATTACTTGCTCTGGTGTGATTTGTTGAAAACGTTTTGTAAGTTCAGCATGTGTTTCTTTTACGCCAAAATATTTGATAACATATTGATCATATTCATAATAAGCATCATCCTTGATACGAAGTAATTCACATTCATCACGTTCTTTTAATAGAGATAATGCTTTCGAGATTGTCTCATAATTATTTAATTCCTGAAACATTTCTTCTGTTTTATTGATTGTAACTTGTAAATTATCTTTATAAATCCCACAGCCAATTCCTAAAAATCCATATTTAGAATAAGAAGAAGCTGTTGCCCAATAAACTAATTTTTCTTGATTTCTTAACTTTTCATTTAAGATACGTGATACATTAGAATCTAATATATGAATTAACAATCTTAAAAGAATACGATCTTCTTCTTTCATATTTCTCACTTTATATGCCATACATAAAATAGATTCACGATATGGTTTTTCTTTTTCGATTGTTTTGACAGATGGATGTAATGTTAAAAAATGATTTACTTTTTTAAAAGATATATGAGTTGGGGTAAATTCTTTATAAAATTCTTCTAATAAGTGAAAAGCTTCTAATAATTCTTCATTTCCATATAAGAAAATAAAAGGTCTAGTGTTTACCATCTTTTGATAATAATGATATACGTCCTTATTTTTTAATGTTTCTAATTGATCTTGATGATGATATAAAGAATTAATTAAACTACCATCTTCATCTAATATTTCTAAAACTTCTTCAACTGTAGAATCAAATTTCGATTTACGAATTTGTTCTATTCTTTTTCTTACATAATTTCTTTCCTCTTCAAATTTTACAAAACCATTGGTATCAATATTAGGATGGTAAATGGTATTTAAGAAAAACTGAATGGCTTTTTTCATATGAAAGTCATTTATATTTTTCTTTTGAGGAATTACTAAACGGAAAGAATATAATAGTTGATCTCCTACTTTTTCCAATCCAGAAGAAGTTTTCAACATGTAATTACGCATATATTCTCGTTCAATTAAATATTCAACAGGATATTTTTCGCTCGTATAAAGTAATAATCTTGGTAAAATGGCACGGATTGCGATATTTTCATCACGTGAATCAATTGGAAACCATAATTCGATTAAATTAGTATTATTTTTTTCATTTTTAATAAAATGAATTTTTTTAGTACTTCTTGTTTTCATACAATCTCCTTAAAAAGGCATTTTCATGTTTCCGTTTTTCATTTGTTTCATCATTTTCTTCATTTGTTCAAATTGATTTACTAAACGATTTACTTCTTCTACGCTTCTACCACTACCATTTGCAATTCTTTTCTTACGACTTGCTTTTAATACTTCTGGGTGTCTTCTTTCATATGGCGTCATAGATAGAATAATTGCTTCTAAATGGGCCATATCTTTCGGATCTACTTTTACATTCTTTAATCCCATTTTAGAAGCACCTGGTAACATTTTTAATAAATTTTCAAGTGGTCCTAATTTTTTAATTTGTCTCATTGTAGATAAGAAATCTTCTAAGTCAAAGGTTCCTTTTCCCATCTTTTTCGCCGCATTCATTGCTTCTTCTTCATCGATTACACTTTCTGCCTTTTCTAGCATACTCATGATATCTCCCATACCTAAAATACGACTTGCCATACGATCTGGATAGAATTCTTCTAACCCATCCATTTTCTCACTAACACCGACAAACTTAATTGGTACATGTGTTAAATGACGAATAGAAAGAGCAACACCACCTCTGGTATCTCCATCTAGTTTTGTAAGAATCGCTCCCGTGAGCTTTAATCTTTCATGGAAGGTTGTAATGACATGAATGGCATCTTGACCCATCATACTATCAATCACTAGTAGTACTTCATCTGGATGAACTTCGTTTTCAATATTTTCAAGTTCATTCATTAATTCATCGTCGATATGTAAACGTCCAGCAGTATCAATTAAAACATAGTCGAAGTGATTTTCTTTGGCATATTGGATGGCATTTTTAGATATTTCTACTGGATTTCCTTTTCCTTCAGAATATACTTCGATATTTAGTTCTTTTCCTAGTTGTTTTAATTGATCGATGGCAGCAGGACGATAGACATCACAAGCTACTAGTAATGGTTTTTTCTTGTATTTTTTACGAAGTAAATTCGCGAGTTTTCCAATCGTTGTTGTTTTACCACTACCTTGAAGACCTACTAACATTAATGTAGCAGGATTTCCTTGAATATTTAAGTCAACTTTGTCTCCACCAAGTAATTCTACTAATTCATCTTTGACAATTTTAACGAATAATTCACTTGGCTTTAAACTTTTTTGTACTTCTTCTCCCAGTGCTTTTTCTTTTACGTTTTTTATAAATTCTTTTACTACTTGATAGTTTACGTCTGCTTCTAATAAGGCAAGACGAATCTCACGAGCAATTTCATCGATATTTTGCTCTGTAATTTTTCCATACCCTTTTATTTTATGTATCGCTGTTTGTAAACGATCTCCTAAACTTTCAAACATATTATCACCTTTTTTCATTATATAATAACAAATAAAAAAAAGAAAGGAAAAGTTCCTTTCTCGTTCAAATACTTATCAATTTAGTGAAAAGTTTTTCAAAACGCGACCTCTTATTTCGTAAAAGGTTGTATTTAACTGGGAAAAGATATGCAGTTGCTTTTAACCATACAAATAATTATAATAATTCCTTGATAGTGCTTATGCTGTTTGAAAGGAGTTATT
>CASEIJ010000025.1 GCA_949288035.1 uncultured Mycoplasmatota bacterium | reverse complement strand
AGTTTTATACTTAGAAAAATTAAGAGAGACACTTCTTTATTTAGGAATTAGTGATGTGAAGATTGAAGAGGGAAGTATGCGTTGTGATGCCAATATTTCTCTACGTGAAGAACATACAGATTCTTTTGGTACGAAGTGTGAAATTAAAAATATTGGATCAATTCATAATGTTGGAGTCAGTCTTCATTATGAAGAGAATCGTCAACGTGAAATATTAGAAAATGGGGGAGAAATTCTTCATGAAGAAACAAGACGTTTTGATGATAAAACAGGGAAGACAATTTTGATGCGTACCAAGGAAACAGGAAATGACTATCGTTATTTTCCAGAACCTGATTTACCAATGATTCATTTAAGTGAAGAAGAAATAGAAAAGGCAAAAAAGTCATTACCTGTTATGCCAGATGAATTAAGAGAGAAGTATCGTGAACTTGGTTTAAATGACAACCAGATGAAAACGATTATTGCTAATCGTATGATTTGTGAGTATTACGAAAGTTTAAGAGCAAATACGGATGCGGTTGTACTAGCCAATTATTTAACCGGCGATATTCTATCTTATATGAACCGAGAGAAAATCACAGTAGATGAATTAAAACTTTCTAAGAAAGAATTAGAAAACTTTATACATCGTATGGCTAAGAAAGAGTTTTCATCAAAACAGGGAAAAGAATTATTAAATGAACTTCTTGAAAATGGGGAAACAGTAGAAGAAGCAGTTAAAAAATTAGGAATTGCGCAAATTAGTGATAGTGGAGCAATTGAAGAAATTGTTAAGAAAATTGTTGAGAATAACCCAGATAGTGTTAAAGATTATAAAGAAGGAAAAGATCGTGCAATTAAATTTTTAATGGGACAAGTAATGAAAGAAACAAAAGGGCAAGCAAATCCAAAGATGGCTATGGATATATTAAAGAAAGAATTATCAAAATAATTCTTTCTTTATTTATGATCATATATAAAGCGAATTAGATATTTGTAAAATGCGTAAAATTATAGTATAATGAGACCAGTAATGAAAAGAGTAATGAGGTGAAGAAATTTGAAGGATTTTGTAAAGTTAGTGAAGAAAAATAAAAAAGTTTCTATAATCATTGGGGTAGTATTACTTGTTATTATTTTATTTTTCTTGTTGAAAGGTTGGGTATTCCCAGACTTCTCTAAAAGTTTATATGGAGATCGTTTAGATGGAATTGAAGATGTTCCAATTGAAAAAAGTCAAGTGACAGAGTTAGAAGATAAGATAAAAGAAAATAATTATGTAGAAAATGTAGACTATCGTCTACAAGGACGTCTTGTGAATGTAGAAGTAGAAGTTTCTAAAGATGCTGATAAAACGAAAGTAAAGGAATTAGCAAACGTTTTATTAGATACATTTACAAATGAACAAAAGAAATATTATGATTTACAAATCTTTATTAGTTCTAGTGACTATGCAATTAATTATATTGGTTATAAGCATAAATCAAGTGATGCTTTTGCTTGGACCAACAACGAGTAAGGTGGTAATATGAAAAATAAAAAAATCATATTGTGGAGTATTATAATTCTTCTTTGTTTGGTAGTTGGAGGGGGAATTTTCTACTATTTTTATAATGAAAATTCAAAGACAACGTTAACGCTTGCAGAAAAACAATGGATTGAAAATAATAAAAATAAAGTGTTTGATATGGGTGTTATGAATGATGTATTAGTATTTACCCATGAAGGAGAAGGTGTCTTTTTTGACTTTCTTACTGATTTAGAAGAAGATACAGAATTAGAATTTAATGAACTTTCTTATGAAAGAGGAGAAGAATCTACTGCAACTTATCAATTTCGAACAGTAGAAAAGCCAACAAAAAAAGATATTGTATTTTATGAAGATAATTATGCGATCTTAACGATTGATAAAGAAAAATATAATGATTTAAAAGAATTAAATGGTAAAACATTTGGCGTATTAAAAAATGATGTAGCAAATGCTACTAAGTATTTAGATGGTGCGAGTGATATTAAATTACAACCATTTGATGATGCGGAAGACATGATTTCTACTTTAGAAAAAGATGATAATACAATCAGTGGAATTATTCTTCCAAAACTTCACTATTTAAAAGAAATTTTAGAATCAAAAAAATTAAATATTGCTTATAATATAGCAAGTTACAAAACGAATTATGTATTAACTTTAGGTGATGATAACCGTCTTAATAATATATTAGAAAAATATAGTAAGAAGTGGTTAAAAGAATCTTTTGATGATTCTTATCATGAGAATTTCAATAATGCTTTTTTCTCATATACGGATTATTCAGAAAATGATCGTGCTAGGTTTCAAGGAAAACGTTATACGTATGGATTTGTAGAAAATATTCCATTTGATACGATTATGAGTGGTAAGTTACTAGGAATGAATAGTAATTTAATCAAAGAATTTTCTGATTTAAGTGATATTGAAATTAGTTTTAAAGAGTTTGATAATTATACAGAATTAGTAAATGCATTTAATGCCAATGATGTAGATTTCTTCTTGGAGTTTACACCACGTACGAATTATAAAATGGATGTTATGAGAACCGTATCTCCATATCATGAAGAGATTGTTATTTCATCTTTATTAAAAGATAATGTAGTGATTCAAAATTTATATGCATTAGAGGATCAAGAAGTAGCTGTTGTATCTGGAACAAAAATTGAAACAATGCTTAAAAAGTATAAGATTCAAACGAAAGGTTATAATAATGTTGAAGATTTATTAGAACACGTTGGACAAAATCCATATTTCGCACTTGATTACAATACATATAAATATTATGAAAAGAGTAAATTAAAAGATTATAAGATTGATTATTTATTTGATTTAAATGATAATTATCGTTTTGTAGTTCGTGATATAAAAGACAATCGTGTTTTTGAAGATTACTTAGATTTTTATTTATCATTTGTGGAAGAAAATAAAATCATGAATCAGAGTTATGAACAGTTATTCTTACATAAACAATCTTATTTTATTCGTAATTTAATTATTTTAGTAGTTGGATTTAGTGCAATCGCACTTGGTTATTTTATCTATAAAAAAATAAAATCTCGTGAGAAACAAAAAATAGTGATTGGTAAGAATGATAAATTACAATATATTGATATGTTAACTTCATTAAAGAATCGTACTTATTTAAATGATCAAATGAAAACATGGGATGAATCAGGAATTTATCCACAAGCCATTGTGATTGTTGATTTAAATAATGTGGCTTATGTAAATGACAATTATGGGCATACTGAAGGAGATAATTTAATTAAAGAAGCAGCTAATAAATTGATTACAACACAAATTGAAAATAGTGAAATTATGCGTACGAATGGGAATGAGTTTTTAATTTACTTGGTAGGGTATGAAGAAAAACAAGTCGTTTCTTATATTCGCAAATTAAATAAAGAATTTAAAGATATTTCTCATGGCTTTGGTGCTGCCATTGGTTATAGTATGATTACTGATGCGATTAAAACAATTGATGATGCGATTAATGAAGCAACACAGGATATGAAAAATAATAAAGAAGAGAATAATGGATAATATAAGAGGGATCATATGAAACAATTAAAAAAATTGATTGGGAGATTATTTGAATTAATAGGAAAAGAAGAAATGCGAGTTCTACCTGGACATATCGCATTTTTCTTAGTACTATCTTTGGTTCCAATCATTACTTTAGTTGGAGTAATTGCCTCTTTTTTTCATGTTTCTATTTCAGAATTTGTAAAAGCAATGACCAATACACTACCAAATCAAATTTCTGACATCATTTTACCTTTTATTTCTGGTAAGGGAATTGATATGAATGTTATTTTCTTCATGATCATTGGTTTTATTTTAGCGAGCAATGGTTGTCATGCGATCATTGATGCAACTGATACACTTTATAAAATAGATCATGAAGATTATATTAGTACACGTATTAAAGCGATATTTTTAACCATATTATTAGTAGGATTATTTCTTTTTACATTAGTTATTTTGGCATTTGGTAATACAATTTTACAAATGATTCAAAATTTTGGTGTATTAGGAGATTTAGGAGATACCATTTATCACATTTTTATCTTATGTAAGTGGCCAGTTGCTTTTATTCTTGTATATTTTATTATTAAATTAATCTATACACTTGCACCTGATAAGAATATTAAAAGTCGTTATATGACAAGAGGTTCTGTATTTACTGCTCTAGGTTGGATCTTAGTAACAGCTGTTTATTCTTATTATGTGAGTCATTTTGCAAATTATGATATTTTCTATGGAAGTTTATCTAACTTAATTATTATGATGATTTGGATCTATATTATTGCTTATATTTTTGTTATAGGAATTGCTATTAATGTTGAAACTTATGAAAGAGTGGTAAAGATTTCTAATCATAAAACAGAGATAGATGAACATAGTAATTAAAGGATATATATTATTACCATATATATCTTTAGGTAGATTACATTACAGTACCGAAATTAGTTTCAGTGGAACTAGTACGTACTAAATAGGTAATGTCTCCTTGTTCGTTGTACTTTTATTAGTAAAAAGCGAGAAACACTCGCTTTTTTTGTTTGACAATTTTTTGCAGTTTATAATATGATACTGTTATAGAGATAGGAGTTGTTATATGAAGTATGATGATTTAATTTTAGCGCATGCAAAATATGGAACAAGTAGAGAAGATATTGTCAAAAGATTAGGATATGATCGTATTTCTTCTTATGTTGTGGTTGCACCTTGGTGGAAACATACAATATTTGAAAATCATAACTTACAAGTAGAACAAATTACAGATAAGTTATATCACATTACTGGTGAAAATATTGAATTTTCTTTCTTAGAATTACAAATGATTGGTGCTTCTGCTGTTTTAGAAGCCATCTTACCACTTGGACTTACGAAATGTAAAAAGCTTTTATTTATTGGCTCTGCTGGAGCTTTAAGTGACGAAATAGCAATTGGAGATATTGTCATTCCTAATTATTCTATTTGTGGTGATGGAGCATCTAGATATTTGAATACCAATTTAGAAGATGAATTTTTAAAGAGAGAATATCCGTATGGAAAGTTTGTCGATGAAGTTGTAGATTGTTGTCAAAGAGTTTATGGTAAAAGTATAGTTCTTCCTAATTATTCTGTCGATACGATTTTCGCTCAATTTTATGCGATTCCTAAGATTTTAGAAACGGGAGCTAAGACCATTGAAATGGAAACAGCAGCTGTATTCAAAGCCAGTCAGTTAATGCAGATACCCACATCAGCACTATTTGTAATTTCCGATAATACAATTACGAATAAATCATTATATAGTGGTAGAAGTCAAAAAGAACAAGAGTATAGACATTATATTAGAAATACTATGATTCCTAATATTATCATTGAATTATTGAAAAAGAACTAAAAAAGGGAGTATGTTGTATGAAAGAAAAATTTAAAAATTATTTAGAACATGATCATCAGTTCGATAGAGTGACTCTGTTAGGTATTTTTAGCTTAATGATAGTCATTACTGGTGTATTTGGATGGATTTATGAATTTATATTTTATTTTATCAACAGTGGAATGACACAGTTTTATTATCGTGGTGGTAATTTCTTACCATGGATTAATATTTATGCTATTGGAGCAATGTTTATTTATTTTCTCACTTATAAGAAAAGAAAAAATCCATTTTTTGTCTTTTTTGTTAGTTTGATTACATGTGGTATTTTAGAATATTTTGCCGGTTGGTTTATGTATGAGTTTTGGGATGGACTTAGATGTTGGGATTATAATTCTGAGATATGGAATTTTGGTAATATCAATGGCTTTGTCTGTCTTAGAAGTGTCTTATTTTTTGGATTATGTAGTTTACTTTTAATGTATGTCATTGTTCCATTTTGTTTTTATCTAGCTAAGAAAATGAATCGCAAAGTATTTTTAACAATCAGTTTCACATTGGCTTTTATCTTCTTATTTGATGAATTATATAATTTAATCTTTGCTAGAATATTATCCCTTCCTAGAGCATCGGAGATTTATAAAAAGCTGGGCTTTCATTATATTTATTTTTAGAAATGGAAACATTTCTTTTTTTATGAATTTGACAAAAAGAAGAAATTATAATATGATAACGCACATTGAAAAGGGGGATGTCTATGCCTTATTATAGTACAGATGAATTTATAAATCGTTTAAAGATATTATTAGGACAAGAAGGATTTACTGAGGAATTGGAGATTGTAAATACCATTTTAAAAAATCATTTTGATGAAATTTCTGTTGTGGATATTTCTTGGCAAACAGAAATGACGGATATAGAAAAGCGTTTATTGCTTTCTTATTATATGATTCAAGAACATATTCCGTATGTAGATCGTGTATTGCATGTTAGAGGTTTAAAACAAAATAATCAAGAAAATAGTTTTACAACCTTCCGAAATTATTCTAATAGAAAAGGGGAGTTAGTATATTATGCTATGGCAATGGAACAGTATCAAGACTGGGATCAATATTGTAGGGCATGTTATGATGAGTCATTTGAAGATCATGTATTACAAGCAACATCTAGCGATGGGAATAAGAGAAAATCATTAAAACGTAGTGAAAGACATATATAATGATTGACAAATACACTCTTTGGTGTTATATTACTGGTAGACACGAAAGGGTGTTTTTATTTTGAATAAAAACATAATATATGGTAGGTGAAAAAATGGGAAAATTAAAGAAGTTTTTGATGGATGTCAAAAAAGAAATGAAGAAAGTGCGTTGGCCAAATCGTAAGGAGTTATTTACTTATTCTGCAGCAACGATTGTATTTATTACATTTTTTGGAGTATTTTTCTCTGTAACGGATTTTGTATTAGCGTTTGTAAAAACAATAGGAGCGTAGGTGAATTATGGATAAAGAATGGTATGTAGTGAATACTTATTCTGGTCATGAGAATAAGGTAAAAGAAAAGTTAGAGATGCGTGCTAGTACGATGGGAATGGAAGATTATATTTTCCGTGTTGTTGTACCAGAACAAACTGAAGTAGAAATGAAAGATGGACAGAAGAAAGAAAAAGTAAAGAAGATGTTTCCAGGTTATATTTTAGTGGAAATGATTATGACGGATGAAGCTTGGTTTATTGTTAGAAATACGCCAGGTGTTACTGGATTTATCGGTTCTAGTGGTAAGGGTGCGAAACCATTCCCATTAACACCACAAGAAGTAGATAAGATTTTAGGTAGTATGGGTATGAGTCGTCTTGAGATTGGTAGTGAATTAAATGTCGATGATTCAGTAAAAGTAATTAGTGGGCCTTTCTCTGGTATGTTTGGAAAGGTTAAGAGTATCGATACACAAACGGGTAAGTTAGAAGTTGCTTTGGACCTTTTTGGACAGGAGACGATTGTCGAACTGACCGTTGGGGAAATCGAGAAGACTGCGTAAGAAAACTGTTTACAAATAAATACATTTGTGATATTATGAATACGCTATATTATTTTTTAATATAGATTTTAGTGGGAGCGAATGTGAGCGGACGCGTTTTACCACTCGCGAAAAAAATATAGGAGGTGTTTTTCGTGGCAAAGAAAATAGCAAAGATGATTAAATTACAAATTCCAGCTGGAAAAGCAACACCAGCGCCACCAGTAGGAACTGTTTTAGGACCTGCAGGAATTAATTTACAGGAATTCTGTACAAAATATAATGACGCAACTAGAGATAAAATGGGTGATATTTTACCAGTTGAAATTTCAGTATATGAAGATAGAAGTTTTGATTTTGTAATTAAGACTCCACCAGCTGCTTTCTTAATTAAGAAGTATGCGAAAATTAATAAAGGAGCTAGTAAAGGATCTAGCGAAACTGTTGCTACATTAACGAAAGACCAATTACGTGAAATTGCAGAAACAAAATTACCTGATTTAAATGCATATGATGTAGAAGGTGCAATGAAGATCGTTGAAGGTACTGCACGTAATATGGGCGTTAAGATTGAAGATTAATTAGAATAAAATACATATAGGGTAACCTATGTGGAAGGAAATGTCCGCTTGTACCACATAAGGAGGAATGAAGAATGAAGAAAAGTAAAAGATATGTAGAAGCTCTTTCAAAGGTTGAAAAAGGGAAACTATATACAAAAGAAGAAGCAGTAAAACTTGCTAAAGAAACTGCTACAGCAAACTTTGATTCAACAATAGAAGTTGCAATTCGTTTAAACTTAGATACGAAAAAAGCTGATCAACAATTAAGAGGTGCAATTGTACTTCCTAATGGAACAGGAAAAACAAAGAAAGTATTAGTAATTGCTCGTGGGGATGCTGCTAAAGCTGCTAAGGAAGCTGGTGCTGACTACGTTGGAGATACTGATATGATCGAAAAGATCCAAAAAGAAAATTGGTTTGATTTCGATACAATGATTGCAACTCCAGATATGATGCCTGCTTTAGGTAAGATTGGTAAGTTACTTGGACCAAAAGGTTTAATGCCAAACCCTAAAACTGGTACTGTTACATTAGATACAAAGAAAGCTGTAGAAGATGTGAAAAAAGGACGTGTTGAATACCGTGCTGATTCATTTGGTATTGTACATGTTATGATTGGTAAGGCTTCGTTTGAAGAAGCAAAATTACTAGAAAATTTAAACGCTTTTGTATCAGTGATTTTAAGAAGTAAACCTGCAACTGTAAAAGGAACTTATGTAAAAAGCATTAGTTTATCTTCTACAATGGGTCCTGGAATTAAAGTTGATACAAATAGTTTTGACAATTAATGATTGCTATGATATAATGATATCGTCAATTTGAATTTAGTGCCGTAGACAGCGGGAGCGTAAGCTTAAAAATGATCCTGCCGAGGAACTTTTGATAAAGTTTTTAAAGTGTCTTGCGGTATGGTCGTAAGACACTTTTATTACGCACTATAAAAGACAAGAGAAAGAGAGGCGAAAGAGATGGCAAACCAAAAAATTCTCGAAAAGAAACAAGCGATTGTAGATGAAATTTCAGAGAAAGTAAAAAATGCTGGTAGTGTTATTCTATTTGAATATGCTAGTTTAACAGATGCTGATTTGAAAGAATTACGTCGTAACTTAAGAGAATCTGGTTCAGAATTAAAAATCTATAAGAATACATTAGCTCGTCGTGCATTTGATGCATTAAAGTATGATTTAGATTCTGAATTTGTTGGACCAAAAGCAATTGCATTTGGACCAGATGCAGTTGCACCAGTAAAAGCTTTAAATGATTTTTCAAAATCACATGAAGCTTTAGTAATTAAAGCCGGAATTGTTGACGGTGAGATTACAGACTTAGAAACATTACATAAACTTGCAAATGTACCATCAAGAGATGTATTATTAACACAATTAGCTGCAGGACTTATGGGTGTTGTAAGAGACCTTTCTATTTCTTTAGATTTATATAGTAAAGATTTAGAAAAAGCTGAGTAAGAAAGTTAAAGGAGGAATATAAAATGGCAAAATTAACAAGAGATGAATTCATTAGTGCTTTAAAAGAAATGACTATTCTTGAAGTAAAAGATTTAGTTGATGCAATGAAAGAAGAATTTGGAGTAGATCCAAGTGCTGTTGCAGTTGCTGCTGCACCACAAGCTGGAGCTGGAGCTGAAGAAGGACCAAGTACTGTAAATGTAACATTAACAAGTGCTGGTGCTAACAAGATTGCAGTTATTAAAATCGTTCGTGATGTAACTGGTCTTGGACTTAAAGAAGCAAAAGCAATCGCTGATAACGGTGGAGTTGTAAAAGAAAATGTTAACACTGATGAAGCTAATGAATTAAAAGCTAAGTTCGAAGAAGCTGGAGCTACTATCGAATTAAAATAAGACAAATAATATATGAAAAATAGCCTGTACTTTTGTATGGGCTTTGCTCGTATATAAATAGGAGGATATTTTGGGACATTATTTTACAAATGATGAACAGTTAAAGTCACAAGAAATGACCCACCAAGTGAAAATTCGTAATTTAGATTTATCGTTTATTACGGATCATGGAGTCTTCTCTAAAAAAGGATTAGACTTTGGAACACGTACTTTGTTAGAAAGTATTCCAATGGATACAATCCATGGAAAAGTATTAGACTTTGGTTGTGGATATGGGCCTATTGGAATCTTTTTAAAAAAGTATAATCAAGATTTAGACATTCACATGATTGATATTAATAAGAGAAGTCTTAATTTGGCTTTGAAAAATGCTATATTAAACGACGTAGTCGTTAATATCTATGAAAGTGATATGTATCAAAATGTAAAAGAAAAATTCGATTACATTGTTACAAATCCACCCATTCGAGTGGGCAAAAAGATATTATATGAAATTTTAAAAACAGCAAAAGAATACCTAACAAAAGGGGGAGCAATTTACTTTGTAATACATAAAGATCAAGGTGCAAAAAGTGTCATGAAAGATATGAAAGAAGAATATGAGGTATCACTTGTTGCAAAAAATAAAGGTTTTTATGTAATTTGTTTAAAAGCCGATTGACAATTTGCACATATTAGCGTAAAATTATACATTGGCTACATGTATTTCGTTTTTGAAAAATACATGGTATGGTTTAATATAGTTATAGGGGTGAAGGAATGGCTTACACAGTTACAAAATTTGGGGATCACCGAGAAAGACGCAATTATGCGAAGACAAAGAATGCAATTCAACTTGGTAATTTACTAGAAATTCAAAAAAAGAGTTATGACTTATTCATGACAGAGGGAATTAAAGAAGTATTTGATGATATTTTTCCAGTAGAGAGCTTTACTGGAAATCTTTCGCTTGAATTTGGCGAATACTCATTTGATGAACCTCGCTATTCGATTAAAGGATGCAAAGAAAAGAATGCGACTTATGCTGCACCTTTAAAAGTACAAGCTAGACTTTTTAACCAGGAAACGGGTGAAGTCAAAGAACAAGAGATTTATTTAGGGGACATGCCGATTATGACAGAAAGTGGTACTTTCATCATCAATGGGGCAGAACGTGTTATCGTATCACAATTAGTTCGTTCTCCAAGTGTTTATTTTGGACGTGAAATTGATAAGAATGAACGTTTAGTGATTACATCACAATTAATTCCAACACGTGGAACATGGCTAGAATATGAACTAGATGCCAGAGATGTTATCTATGTTCGTATTGATCGTACTCGTAAAGTACCTATTACAACATTACTTCGTGCTTTAGGACTTTCTAACGATGAAGATATTTTGGATTTATTCTGCGTAGATGGAAAAGATGAAGCTGGATATCTTACAAAGACGATTGAAAAAGATACCAATAAAAATACCGATGAGGCATTAATTGATATTCATTCGAAATTAAGACCAGGAGAACCATCTACACTAGATAGTGCGAAGAACCAATTAATTTCTAGATTCTTCGATTCATTCCGCTATGAACTTGCAAAAGTAGGACGTTATAAATTTAATCGTAAATTAAATATTATGGATCGTCTATTTGGATGTCGTGTTGCGGAAGATATTAAAGATGGAAAAGAAGTTGTATTAAAAGCAGGAGAAACTGTTACCAAAGATAATATGGAAGCAGTTGCAAATGCAATGAAAAATGGCTTCGGAGTAACAGAAGTATTGATTAATCGTGACTTAGATACTTATGATAAAGTACAAGTTGTAAAAGTATATTCTAAGAAAAATCCAGATGTTGTTGTTAAAATCATTGGTAATGATCAATCAATTCAAGAAAAACGTTTAACAATTTCTGATGTTTATGCAAGTGTTTCTTATTATTTAAATTTACTAGATGGAATTGGAAGTTTCGATGAAATCGATCACTTATCAAACCGTCGTGTTCGTCAAGTAGGGGAACTTTTACAAAATCAATTCCGTATTGGAATTAGTCGTATTGAACGTGTGATTCGTGATCGTATGTCTACACAAGAGATTACAGAAGTAACACCAAAATCATTAATTAATATTAGACCACTTACGGCAAGTATTAAAGAATTCTTTGGTAGTAGTCAGTTATCACAATTCATGGATCAAACAAACCCAGTTGCTGAACTTACAAATAAAAGACGTTTATCTAGCTTAGGACCTGGAGGATTATCTCGTGATCGTGCTGGTATGGAAGTACGTGACGTTAATCCATCTCACTATGGTCGTCTATGTCCAATTGAGTCACCAGAAGGACCTAACATTGGACTTATTACTTCATTATCAAGTTATGCAAGAGTCAATGAATATGGATTTATTATGACTCCATATCGTAAAATTGATCATTGTAAATTAACAGATGAAATT
>CASEIJ010000024.1 GCA_949288035.1 uncultured Mycoplasmatota bacterium | reverse complement strand
TCCTGAACGATTAAATTGATCTTTGAAATTTATTTCATTCATGTTATTATTAGGATAACAAAAAGAGACTGATATAATCAATCTCAAATATCTTTATTGCCATAGATTGGTAACTTTACACAAAGTTTTTTACATTCTCAAGTCTATCGCCAAATTCATTGAAACTTCGTTTCAACAAAACTTGCCACGACTTTTAAAATTATTTTATCTTTTTTTATTCGCAGATACTGATTGAGCATCAAATTCACTTGCCAAACCTTCCATTTCATCAAGAAATTCCAAATTCATTTTTGTTGCTAATTCAACAACTTGTTTACCTGCATCAGTAAGTTCTACTTTTTCTGTTTCATCTTTTCGATATGCAGAATTTTGACCTAGCCTAGTTATGTATGAATCACATCTTGATTTATTATTTGCTAAAAATGTTTCTAGATTACCAGCAGTATATGCTTCAGTTAGTCGTTGTAATTCTTCCTCAGAACGTTTAATTACAGATGCAACAACTAACTTAGATTCTTCATCAAAAATATTATCTATTTTTTCTTTTATATAAGATAACTCAGCGTAATTAAATCCATTCATTGGGATAGAAATATACAAAATCTTATAGCGATTAATATCAACTGGTTGCTTTCCTTCAGCAATGGTTTTTTTACAATAATCTTCATAATTTAAATTTACATTGATATAATTAAAAAAATTTTCTATTCTATTTGTATTAATTACATTAGTTTTAATAAACATAATATCACATCTCCTTATATTAATATTATATCATGTTTTAAAATGATTTTATCGTTTTTTACACCTTTTATCAAAAATGTAGTATAATTTAATTAGTTAGTAGTTATTACTACCTATAAATTTATGCCTAGTGGTTGTTATACTTCCACCAAAAGGGCACCACTTTAGAAATCTGTTCGGACTATTCGAACTTTTGATATAGGAATCAATCAGAGATGATTGATTTTTTCGTTTTTAATTATTCTAATGAAATCTATATTAATCATTTTGGTAAAAAGATTCAATTAACAGAATTAGAAAACTATATTAAATCACACTAACTATCGAAATGATGATTTTGTAAGATAAAAACGTATGAGTATGATATAATATATATAATACAATAGGAGGTGCTTTGTGAAAACAATATACTTAATAAAACATTGTGGACCATTTGTGGATATAAAAAATTATGAAGATTATGAAAATGTTTTATGGGATGATTATAATAGAAATATGATTCTGTCTGTTGAGGGAGAAAAACGAGCAGAAAATTTATGTGAAATAGAAGAATTAAATAATGTAGAAAGAATATTTGCTAGTGATTCAGTTAGAGCAATTGCTAGTGCTAAATATTTAGCAGAAAAGAATAATATTAAAATTGAGTTAGATGAAAGAATTAATGAAAGAATATTTGGAATAGAAAAATTAAGTGAATTGCCTAAAGATTTTAATAAATTATCATTTGATGATAAAAACTATAAAATGCGAAGTGGAGAATCATTTAATGATGTTGATGAAAGATTTATTGATTTTATTAATGAATTGTTAAATCAGAATAATGAAAGTTATGCATTATTTATACATGGATTAATTTTATTATCATATTTAGAAACAATTTGTAATTTTAAATTTGATGGAACAAACTTCGATATAAAATATAATGGTAAAGAAGTATTAAATGGCAATCCTAAAAGTCCTAGCGTTTATAAAATAACTTATAATGATAATAAAGAAATAATTAATGTTAGTTTAGTAAAGTAGGTGATAAAAATGACTATACAAGAGCAATATATTGAATTACAAAAATGTAGAAAACAACAATCTTCTGATGTTTTAAATAATAAAAAAAGAATTGCTTGGGAATATTTTAGAAGTCTTACTGATGTTAGTAATTTAGAAAAAAATTTAAGTTCTAACTTCATGTTATATTTTGCTCCTTTAAAGCAAATAAGAGGAACAAATATGGTTAGTTGGCAAGTTGGAGATAACAAAGAAATATATGTAGATGAATTATTTGCAATAACTAATCCAGAATTAACTAATATTCAACTTCAACATGAAGTATTACATGGATTAACTTCATTTAAAGAAAATCAACAATACTTCTTTGGACATCAATATGATGGCTCTGGTAAATCAAATTATATGGGTTTAGATGAAGCATCTACCCAAATGTTTGCAGAAGATATGAGTGGTGTAAGACTAGATGAAAACACCGATTATTTATATACAATTAAAAATGTTATGAGAGTAATGAAGTCTATATTTAGTGCAGATACTATAGCAGAACAATTTTTAAATAATAGTAATAGATTTGAAGAACAATTTAATGAGGTGACAAGTTTTAAATTTGAACCTTTTGCTTTATTAATGAATGATGTTTATACTTTATCTAAAAGTAATCACTATAGTTCATTAACTCAAGAACAAATTCAAGAATTAAATGCTAAAAAAAATAAGTTATTTAGATTTACATCAAATTTAATTAATCAATTTGCACAAGATAATCCTACAATTATAGATAAGATTTGTGATGAATTAAATGATGAAAATATGCAACAAAAATTAAATATCAGAAGAACAGAATTGTCTGATTCTAGTATTCATAGGAGATAATTATGAAACTATATGAAAGTAAAAATTGGGAAGTAGTATTTGTTAAATGGTGCCAAGAATTTCCTGGAGATTGTATTATATCTTCAAAAAAGGAATCGTTAAGTGATTTAACAAATGAAGAATGGATAGAATTAGGTGAATTGGAAAAAGAATTAGAAAGAATTACTAAAAAATTATTTGATGCAACAATGTTCAATTTTGCTTGTTTAATGAATAATTCTTACAAAGATAAAGAAACTCCACATGTCCATTTTCATTTCATTCCTAGATATGACGGTAAAAGGATAATTTTGGGTAAAAAATATAAAGATAAACATTTTGGATATAATATGTGGAAATGGTCATTAAGTAAGTTTAAATGTCAAAAAGATATTTTTAGCAGAGAAGAAAAAGAACAACTATATAAAATGATGAAAGATGAGTGGAACTATTATGAGTAAATATGTAAAAGTAATGTATGGAACAACAAGTGGAGCAAAAAGTGATTTTGAATACAAATTAAATGAAATAAATATTAGCAATAATTGGAATCCAAATGCAGATAATCCAAAAGATTTTGGAGGTTTTAATTACTGTGCTGAAGAATGTATTTTAAGATGGTTGCATAGAGGAGATACAATTTATGATGTAGAAATACCAGAAGATGCAGAAAATGTTAAATTGGAGGGTGCTACTGTAATTTATAGAGCTAACAAGATTATTATCAAGAATCCAAGAAAAGTTGATGATGAATTAGCACTTTATTTTTATCAGATATCTAAAATACCTGAAAAATCATATTATAAAGCTTTAGGTGCTGTAACTATAATGAATTATGAAAAAACGGCATATCAAATTTTGAAGGATAAGGTTAGCAAAGAAAACATTGATTTAGTATTAGAAGAATGGAATAATTTTATTGAACATGGAGATAAAAATGACAGAAGTAATTTAAATGGGTTAGTAAAAGAGATTAATGATGAATTATATAAAATTAAAGAATTAAAATACATGCAAAAAATAATTTAAAAAACTGTTTTTTGTCAATGACAAGCAACATTTTTTTAATATATAATAAACATATTTTTTTATTTTCTTATAATTTTAAATTTACGTTTTATTTTATTTGGTTCAAAGTCAAATGGTATATCTAAATCATCAAAAAAAGATGGAAAATTTAATTCTTGTTTGATGGTTAATACATCATTTAAAGAATGTATTTTATATTCTAAGTTTTGACAAATCATGATCTGCTGATCCAATTTTATATTGTTTTGTTTTTCTATTTTTTTCAATCTGTTTAATTTTCTCTTTTCTATTTGATATTGACTATTGATGTATCCGATTAATTCTTGTATTTCTTCTATATCAAAATCTTTGATTTGATTATAATCGATGATATAATTATTTTTTTTCAAATAATCGATAATAAGAGGAGATGTGTAATAGTGGAATTGTTGTTGATTCTGTTTGAATTGTTGATCTATGTTTTCTTGTTGTAAAATTAAAAAGAAAGATAGTGGAAAATTGGTGTCATGTTGTAATAAATAAGCAAGGTCTTGATTTTGAATATATATTCCATGTTTTGTTTCTATTTTCATACATTTCCTCCTTTTTGCGTGTTATTGTAACACAAAGTATTTTTAGGTGCAAATTAGTTGACTATGAAAAATAGATTGATTATAATAAAAAGTGAAAGGAAGATATTATGATAGAACGTACTTATGCGATGTTAAAACCAGATGGGGTTAGGAAACAATTATTAGATGAAGTAATTTGTAGATTTGAAAATGCAGGATTATCTGTCGATCATGTAAAAGAAATGCGATTAGATGAAGAAATTGTAAAACAACATTATGCGCATTTGCTTGATAAACCATTTTATCCGACACTAGAATCATTTATGCTATCAGGACCAGTCATTGCAATGATTGTAGAGGGAGAAAATGCTGTTAGTAAAGTAAGAGAATTAATGGGAGCAACAGATAGTAAAGATGCTTTACCTGGTACAATTCGTGGCGATTATGGGGATAAAACATGTTGTACTTATAATATTATTCATGGTTCTGATTCTGCTAGAAATGCAGAAATTGAAATCGCTCGTTTTTATCCTGAATTAGAGAAGGAAAAAGTATTAATAAAATAAGCAAGTCATGTGTACTTGTTTATTTTCATATTGCAAATTTGTTAAAAAATAACAGAAAATTTTTTTAAAATAATGATACGGAATTGAAAAAAATATAGTATAATAGTCATGTAGACAAGTGGGAGACATAAATATGAATACAAAAAGATTTTTACAACTAAGAAATAAGATGGATTTTTAAAGTACGCGATGATCATAGGATTGTTGCGTGCTTTTTTTGTAGAAGGAGTTATATATGGAACTATTGAAATTAATTCATAAGACAAGGGAAATTACAAATGAACAATTAAAAGATTTCTATCACTGCAATGATGAACAACTAGTAGAAAAACTCATTGAATTTTTGGAACGAGAAACCGATCCTTTCCCATTTTATGCAACAGAATATAAACCCAAATATTTACATAATACCATACTTCGTATTCAAGATATTTATCAAAAGTTACAAGAGGAGGGAAAGAAACATCCCCCACATCATCAACGTTTTCAAGATGTGAAACAAGAAATATATAACATTTCTCGTTATTATGAAAACGGATATGAAGATGATTATTTAACATTGCCAGAGAAGCTATATTTAGAAATATTTTTAAAACAAAATTTAGATCGTGTATCAATGGAAATTACCAGTCATACTCTGTTATTGTTTGGAAAAGTAGAAGAAAAACGATTAATTGATTGGATATTAGATCAATATTACCAATCTTTGAATTCTATTTATCAAGGTGATTATGAGTATGCTTATCAAGTGTTGAAAATCGTATTAAAAAGTATTCGCATATATCCTGATATTCAAAATTATATATATCGTGATTATCAGAATCGACAAGAAAACTTGCAACCAGAAAAAACTTATCAGAAATATCGTTATCAAACATTAGGCGTAATTATGATGGGATTACAATTACATTGTTTTGAGGATAAAGAACATGTGAAGTATCATTTCTTTAACGAAGTAAAACATTATGATAATGAATTTATTTTTACGATTGATGATGAGAAAACATCACTGCGTGAAGATGCGGTTTCAATTAGGGAAGATAGTGGTAAGTTATATGTCAATTTATATATCGTAGATGCAGTAGATATTTTTGAACAACATAAAAGGTTGTCTTCTCAAGCCAAAGGCAATTGGTTTACTGGAAAACAAGATATGATAAGCAATAAAACAAAACGTGAAATTTTTTCACTCAATGCGAATCCACCTGAAAAAGCTGTGAAAAATGTAATTGTCTATGAATTAGAGTTTGACAGGAATCATCGTCTCACAGATATTTCTATTGGTCGTGGTATAGCAAGAATTTCTAAAAATTATAACTATGATCAAGTCAATCATTTGATGGAATTGAATAAATATAATTATGTAGATACATGGAATCGTTTTTATGAAATTATGAGAAAGTATCATATTGATAATACAGCTCAGAAAAAGTATCACTTAATTAAAGAATTATTACATTTTATGGAGACAGGTGAACATTATCATGGGAATAAAAATTACAGTAAGTCTCATTTGATGATTTCAGAATTAAAAGTATTAGTAAATTTTTATCAGGCAAAATTATGTTATGAAAATGGAATTCCTATGATGTATCGTTTAAATGATTTTGATATTTCTGATGAGGAGTTAGAATATATTAAAAATTGTTGTAATGATATGAAAGAGCAAGAATATGTTATTAATATTTTAGATATGCTCCCAATGTTTTCGTACTATAGAAAACATAATACTGGCCATAAAGGATTAGGATTTCAATATTATGCTCATTGTACGACACCAGCTAGAAATTATTTCGCATATATTAATCAAAAAATACTAAATGATATTATTATTGATCAACATTATGAACATATTGAAAAATATGATCAGATATTAGAAGAACAAGAAAAATTGCAAAGAGAAAAAGAGTTACAAAGTAAACTGGCAAAGAAAATTGAACAACGAAAGAAAATATATCAGATCAATGGTGTGTCTTATTTGAATGAGATTCGTGAAATTGAAAAAATACTGAGTCATGGGGAATTATCTTTTCATGATTTGAATGGATTAACTGAAATTTCTGAACCAGATTTACGGATGATATTAGAGTTTATGGCTGATCATTTTCATATTGAAGAACATCATGGCTATTATAAATTATTGATTGGAAATGATATGAAAGTAGGCATTTATAAAGAAGGAAAAGGTCCATATGGATTAGTAGAGTTGGAAAATGGAGGACATGTACTTGTTCCTAGTCGCTTTGTAAAAGGAGCTAGAAATAAAGATCGTGTACTTGTAAAACTCCATCATGATTCAAAAGAAATGTTAGGTGAAATTATGAAACATAAATGTATATTAGAAGATGCATTTGCTACGGTGATTGAAGAAAATGGAAAGCAATATGCAATGGTTGATTCTGATCGTTTAGAAGATCCAATTTTATTGACGGATACATTAGGAGCCAAAGCGGATGATCGTGTTATGATTCGTTTTGATAAGAATGCTGAATATTTATCAGCAAAGGTAGTAAAAGTTTATGGAAATATGTATGATCCAAAAGTATTAGTGGATCAAGTTTTAGATGAACATAATATTCCAAAGAATTTTCCAAGTCAAGTATTATATGAAGCAGATCGTGTTCCTGATCAAGTATTTCAACAAGAAGTAAGCCGTCGATTAGATTTACGAGATAAACAGATTTTTACCATTGATGGGGATGATGCAAAAGACTTTGATGATGCAGTTTCCATTGATGTATTGGAGAATGGAAATTATCAATTAGGAGTTCATATTGCCGATGTATCTTACTATGTGGAAGAAGATAGTGCTCTGGATAGAGAAGCAGATAAAAGAGGTACGAGTGTATATGTTGCTGATAGAGTGGTTCCTATGTTACCGGAGAGATTATCTAATGGGATTTGTTCATTAAATCCGAATGAAGATCGTCTTACATTATCTTGTATTATGGAAATTGATCAAGAAGGGAATATCATTGATTATGATTTCTATGAGTCTGTGATTTGTTCTAAAAAAAGAATGACATATAAGAAGGTAAATGAAGTATTGAATGGTAGTTATGTCGCAGGATATCAACCATTTCAAGAGAGTTTATTAAAGATGTTAGAATTATCTCATTTATTACGTAAACAAAGACAAGATCGTGGTGCGATTTCTTTTGAAATTCCAAAACCAAAGTATATTTTAGATGAAGATGGAAGAGCTATGGAAGTGGAAGTGATCACACGTGGCGAAGGGGAGAGAATCATTGAGGATTTTATGATTGCTGCGAATGAGTGTGCGGCTACGATGATGGAAAAATTAGACCATCCATTTCAATATAGAGTCCATCCGAAACCAGATCCATATCACATTAAAAATGTATTAGAAATGTTAAATAAAATGGGATATCATTATCAATTAGACTTAGATTATGGTATAGAACCAGGTCAAATAGAATCATTATTAAAACAATTTGAAGGTGACGAAAATTATGCTACCATTGCTTATCTATTTTTAAGAGCCATGAATAAAGCATTTTACTCAGTTGAAAATTTCCATCATTTTGGTCTTGCAAGTTCTAATTATTCTCACTTTACATCGCCAATTCGTCGTTATCCTGATTTGCTTGCTCATCGTGCGATTAAATTAGAAAAAAATAATCAATATAATGAGAAAAGAGCATATCAAATGGAACGTAAGTTAAATCATCAATTAATGCATAGCTCATTACAAGAAGTAAATGCTCAAGAATGTGAAAGAGAAGTAGACCGTATCAAAGGGATTGAATATTTAGAAGCTTATATTGGAGAAGATTTTGATGCACGTATTATCATGGTTGATCCATTTGGTATTCGTATTCAATTAGATAATTGTATTACAGGTTTAATTCCAAGAGATATGTTAAAAGATTATGAATATGTATCTGATGCTTTAGCATATTATCATAAAACGAAACGAGATTCTTTACGTATTGGTCAAAGAGTAAAGTGTCATTTAGATGATGTATCATATCAAAATTTAGAAGTCCAATTTTCTTTGGCCCAACCACAAAAAGTAAAAACAATGAAAAGTTCTTAAGGAAAGAACTTTTTTTGTCAAAAAACGTCAAATGTGATATTAACTAACATTTCTTGTCGAAAATGAAAAGAAATATAGTATAATGTTATATGTAAGGATAGGTGGTGTTATGAAGTTAGGTGTTAAAACATTTGCCTTGATTCTAGTGGCAACCATTATTTTCTCTATTGTATTAGCCCCTTTTCAAGCCGAGGCTGAAACACTTGGAGATTTAAAAGCAAAATTAGCAAAAGCGGAAGAAGAATATAAAAACGCAAGTGCTGAGGCAGAAAAGACACAAGATCAAATTGATACAAATAATCAAACAGTAGAAAATTTAAAGAAAGAAGTATCACAATTACAAGATGATATTAAAAAACTACAAGGCAATATTGATGAATTAAATAAAAAAGCAGAAAAACTAGATGGAGAAGTAAAAAAGGTGATTAATTTTGTACAGATTTCTAGTGGCGAGAATGCATATTTAGAATATGCTTTTGGAGCCCAAGACTTTACGGATTTTATCTATCGTATGGCAGTTTCTGAACAGGTTTCTGGTTATAATGAAAACTTAATTGATGAATATGATAAGACAGTGGAAGAATCAAAGAAAAAACAGACAGAAATGAATACAAAAAAGACAAGTTTAAAAGAGAAACAAGAAGAGTTAGAAGAAGAAACAAAAAAACTTGGTGAACATTTAACAGCAGTAACTGATATTAAAATGTCTGCTCAAGATGAAATTGAAATGCAAAAAGAAGCAATTAAAGTATTGGAAAATATGGGATGTTCTGATAATGAAGATACCAAGACATGTGGACGTATTCCAAGTGTAAGTGGAGGAAGTAGTGGTCCTGGTACAGGTTCTGTAGGGATTGGAACATTACCTGCTGGTACAAGTTTCTTAAGACCAATTATTGAGGGCTATGTAACAAGTGAATATGGATATCGTTTAAATCCTGCAACAGGAAATTATGAGTTACATGAAGCATTAGATGTATCACAAAAAGGAACAGTTCCAATATATCCTGCTGCTGATGGTGTTGTGATTGGAACCCGTTATCGTTCTAACTGTGGTGGAAATATGATCTTTATTATTCATACAGTAAATGGTAAAAAATATACAACTGAATATGCCCATTTAAGAAGAATTGATGTGAGTGTTGGTCAAGTTGTTACGCAAAATACACAAATAGGTATTATGGGTGGAGATAGAAACACTGAATGGTGGGACAGTTGTTCTACGGCGCAACATCTTCACTTTGGAATTGCCAATGGACATTATTTAAAAGATTATATGAGTTGGAATACATTTATTGCCAATACATATAATCCAAGAGAAACAGTTAACTTCCCATGGAGTGGAGGAGCTACTGATTATTTTAAAGATAGAACGACGATGTATTAATGATTATCTTTGGTGAATATGTATATATGTTTGATATAGAAAAGAGTTTTTAACTCTTTTTTTTCTATAAACATTTATATTGCTTTTTTCATGTGAACTTGATATGATGGTTGAGGAAAGTAGGAAGAACATGAAAAAATTTATTATTTTATTCATATGTTTATTATGTTTTATAACAGGTTGCCAGGAGAAAAATGTCATTGAAAAGACGAATGCTGGATATACACACATATCTATGGATGTTGCGAAAGAATACATGAAAGAAAAAAATACCATTGTAGTAGATGTTAGAACAGAAGAAGAGTATGAAACAGGTCACATTCAAGGGGCAATTAATATTCCACTTCATGCGATAGATGGAACTGTAGTAGGAAAATTAAAAGACTATCATCAAAAAATCCTAGTTTATTGTGAAAGTGGAAATCGTAGTATTCAAGCAAGTGCGAAATTAGCAGCGCTTGGATATAAAAATGTATACGAAATGGGTGGTATACAAGATTATGATGGAGAATTAAGTTAGAGATGGAGTCAGAAAACAATAGAACCATTACAGAGGAAGAAATTGAAGATACATTAGAATATATAAAAATGACAGAACCACAGCAATTTGATTTTTCAGATGTGATCGAATGTAATCACTGTTATTTTGAAAAAATATGTTTTACTGATTTAAACTTTCAAAATATTTCTTGCTATGATGTAGTATTTAAAAATTGTGATTTTTCTAATGTTGTATGGAATACGAATGCTGAATTTGCTGGTCCTTATCTACATAAAGTTACATTTGATAATTGTAAAATGGTAGGTACTGACTTTGGAATGACAACGATAAAGAAAGTTACATTTCAAAATTGTGTGGGACGTTACGTGAATTTTTCTTTTGTAACTATGAAAGAAGTAAAAATAATATCTTGTTCATTTCAAAATATGATATTACAAGATAGCAATTGTAAGAAATTGGTGTTACAAGATAATGAGTTATTAGCTTTAGAATTATTACATACATCATTAAAAGATGTTGATATGACGAGCAATCATATGGAGGGTTTAAAAACAGATTTAGAAAGTATTCGGGGAATGATTGTAAATCCTGAACAAGCGTTACAATTATCTGGATTGTTAGGAATTATAGTAAAAAGTCTATAATTCTTTTTTTATGACAAAATAGTCATGACAGAATTTGAATTTATAGTATAATATTTTTAGGTGATATACATGCAGAAATTACTAATTGTAGAAGATGATGAGACAATTCGTTTTGGGTTAAAGTATTATTTGGAACAGGAGGGTTTTGATGTGTATCAAGCAGCTACAGGGAAAGTAGCATATGAGAAATTTTCTAAAACGAGTTTTGATATTGTTTTATTAGATTTAAATTTACCAGATGGAAATGGTTTTGATTTGTATCGGGATATGAAGAAAATAAAAGAAGTTCCTACGATTTTTTTAACAGCTAACGATCAAGAAGTATCTATTGTGATGGGACTTGATATGGGAGCAGATGATTATATTACCAAACCGTTTAAGGTAAGAGAGTTATTATCACGTATTAAGACAGTGTTACGTCGTAGTGGTAAAAAACAAGGTAATACAATTCAAATTGGTAATGTTGTTTTAGATATGCATCAAGCAAAAGTATTTAAAAATGGTGTTGATGTGATGTTAACGGCCCTTGAATATAAGATTTTCTTAACATTAGCACTCAATTATAATCAAGTATTAAAAAGAGAAAGTATTTTAGCAAACATTTGGGATGTGAATGAAGAATATGTAAATGATAATACTTTAACTGTGTATATTAAGAGAATACGTGAAAAGATAGAAGATGACCCAAATCATCCTCAGATTATTCAAACGGTTCGTAAATTAGGTTACAAAGTAGGTGACCCATGTTAGGAAAAAAAAGAAAACAGTTTTTAGTATTTGAGTTGCTTCTCTTTTTCGTTTGTATTTTATTTGCTATGATCATGACTCATGTTACAACTAATATTTATCACAAACATATCTATGAACGGGAAGGTACCTTATTAAAAAGAATGATAGAGGAACATCCAGAAAGTGAAGAAGAAGTGATTCAAACTTATGAACATATAGACTTTCAAAAAATCGATACAAGTATTTTAGAAAAATATGGTTATGTGACAAGTAATGATTTAACATATTTTCAAGATTTAAGACATGCGTATTATAATTTACTTCTATCACAAATTCTTTTTGTAACTTTTGTATTTGTTATATTAAATATTGCTTATATTTGGTATCAATGGAATCAAGATCGCAAATTAAAAGAGTTAGATCAATATTTATTAGCTGTGTTAGCAGGAAATTATAATCTTGATATTAGAGATTATCAAGATGGTATTTTAAGTTCTTTAAAAAATGATGTCTATAAGATGAGTGTTTTATTAAAAGAAGATAAAGAAAGAGCGTTAGAACAACAAAAGTATTTAGAAAGTGTTTTATCGGATATTTCTCATCAATTACGAACGCCTCTTACGAGTATGTATGTGATGAATGATCTACTAAGTGATGGCAAAGTAAGAGGAAAACAAAAGAAAGAGATTTTAAGTAAAAATCGTACTCAATTAGAAAGAATAGAATGGTTAATTACAACTTTATTAAAAATGTCTCGGATTGATGCGGGAACGGTTGTTTTTAAAGAGGAAAAAGTGGTTACCAAAGAATTAATTAAGAAAGCATTAGAGCCGATTAATATACCAATTGAATTAAAAAAACAAACTGTATTAATCGTTGGTGATAAAAAAAGTACAGTATTGTTAGATAAAAAATGGACAATAGAAGCATTTGTGAATATTTTAAAGAATGCACATGAACATACTCCTGTTGGGGGAATGATTATTATTAAAATAACGGATAATCCGTTATATACAGAATTTTTAATTCAGGATAATGGGACTGGAATAGAGAAAGAAGATTTACCACATATTTTCGAACGTTTTTATAAAGGTAAAAATTCGTCTAGTGAATCGATAGGGATTGGTTTAAATATGTCAAAGACGATTATTCAAAAAGAGAACGGAACGATTATGGTTGAAAGTATCAAAGAGAAAGGAACTACTTTTACCATACGTTTTTATAAAGGAGATGTTTAAGTGACAATTCTGTCACTCTTTTTGTCACGTGAAAGTCATATCAATTTACTATACTGAAGTTGTAGGTGATGATATGACAAATTGTAGATATGAAAGAATCATGATGATTGCAATTATTGTAGGAGTGATTGGTATTTTAGGATTTAGTGAATATTGTATAGCACAAAAAGAAGATAAAAAAGATTCGTATACCTCAGAAACAGTCAGTAAGCAAGAGGGTATGGTAACATATCAAAATGTTATGGTAGCAAAAGAAGTGTTAACTGATTTAAAGAAGATGAGTAAATGTGCTGGAAGAGATCATATCGAATTACTTGTTCAAAAAGGATATCAAGAAAGTGGAACAGATGAGGAAAAGAGTGGTTTGTTAATTCGTTTTGGAAGTCAAGAGGTAGAACAAAATCAAGTGATTCAAGCGTGGTTAGAACAACATGGTTGGCAATATGGATTTGTCCAATTTCAACAAGAAGATTATTTATTATATCGTTATACAGGACGTGATATTGCAAAAACCATTCACGAAGCAAATGTGACATTTTCAGAATATTTAAAATAGAGGAGATGATAGGATGGAGATATTAAAAGTCGAACATTTAACAAAATGGTATGGAACAGGTAAGACACAAGTCAAAGCTTTGGATGATGTTAGTTTCTCTGTAGAAAAGGGGGAATTTATCGCAATTGTTGGAGCGAGTGGAAGTGGGAAGAGTACTTTATTACATTTAATTGGAGCAGTAGATAAACCAACAAGTGGGAAGGTTTATGTAGAAGGGGAAGATATTTATCAATTAAATGAGACTAACTTGGCTATTTTTCGCCGTAGACAAGTAGGATTAATTTATCAGTTTTATAATTTAATTCCAATTTTAAATGTAAAAGAAAATATGACATTACCTGTTTTATTAGATGGTAAACAAGTAGAAGAAGATTACTTAAATGAATTAATTCAAATTCTTGGATTAGAAAAAAGAATGATGCATCTTCCAAATGAATTATCAGGAGGAGAACAACAACGTGTATCGATTGGGAGAGCTCTTATGAATCATCCTGCAGTTTTATTAGCGGATGAACCAACAGGTAATTTGGATAGCAAGGCAAGTGGTGAAATTATTAAATTATTAAGATTATCTAATCAAAAATACAAACAGACTATTATTATGATTACACATGATTATAATCTTGCTTTAACAGCCGATCGTATCATTGAAATTAGAGATGGTAAAATCATAAAAGATGAGAAGGTGAGATAACCTTGAAAATATTAAATCAATTAACAATCAAAGAATTAAAAATGAATAAACAACGTACGATTGTAACATTAATTGGTGTGATTCTATCTTGTGCTCTCATGGTGGGAATTGGTCTTATTTTCTCTAGTGCACAAAAAAACATGTTAGATTCGATTGTTCGCTATTCAGGAGACTATCATGTCCGTTTTGATCATGTAAAAAAGGAAGATATTTCTCTTGTGAAGAATAACATTAAAGTAAAAAAATATGCTTTTACAAATGATATTAGTTATGCATTAGAAAATAACAAAACAGAAAATGATTTTTTCTTTTTATTAAGGGGAATGAGTGATACTTATCATGAATCATTTCGTAATGTAAAAGGAAAATACCCAACGAACGAAAATGAAATATTCGTACCTGACACATTATTAAAACAATATGACCCATATTTAAAGATTGGGGATTCTATTACGCTTGATTTAGGAAAAAGATATCTAAATGGAACAGAGACAACAGAAACAGTTAGAAGTAAAGAAGAAACATTTCAAGTAACGGATACTAAAACTTATAAAATTGTAGGAACATATGAATATGATGCCTATCCACAAATGTATTACAGCGAATTGTATATTTTATATACAGGTGGGACAATAGACACCAACCCAGCTAGTTTGTATATTACTTATAAAAACATAGATGATACTTATCAAGAATCAGAACATATCGCATCTTTATTAGGCTTTCAAAAAATCAGTGATGGATTATATCAAAATATGACTTACCATCAAGAGTATTTATCAGCAGCAGGACATAGTCGTTATGGAAACTATAATACAACGATGGTAATCATATTAGGGGTTATACTTGGTTTAATATCGGTTGCTTGTATTATTGTGATTTATAACTCGTTCCATATTTCTGTTATGGAAAGAAAAAAACAATTTGGTATTTTCGCAAGTATTGGAGCAACCAAAAATCAATTAATGAAAACCGTATTTGTAGAAGCACTTATTGTATCATGTATTGGTATTCCAATTGGTGTTTTAGCGGGAATGTTAGGTATAAAAATAACTTTAGATATGATTATGAAATTAGCGCCTGATTTATTTGATATTCCATTTGTATTTTATATTTATCCAATCTTCATCATTGTACCAGTTATATTTATGTTACTTGTGATTTTTATCTCTGCATATTTGCCAGCTCGTAAAGCGGGAAAAATGCAGCCTATGGAAGCAATTCGCCAAAATGATGACATCAAAATCGAAAAGAAAAAAATAAAAACACCAAAAATGATTCGTAAAATGTTTGGAATTGAAGGGGAGATTGCTTTACAAAATATTAAGAGAAATCGTAAAAAATATCGTGTGACAGTTGTTTCTTTATTTATTAGTATTGTATTATTTATTACTTTTTCAGGGTTATTGAAATATGGATTATATGGAACAGATACTGCTTTTCAGAATGCGGAATACGATGCAATGATATCGATTACCGCTCCCAATTATGATGCAATGAAACCAGCAATAGAACGATTAAAAAAAGTAAAAGGACCAGACCAAATCAAAGAAATTCATTGGACCTATGCGACGACTAAAATAGATGTATCTACTTTCTATGAAGAATATCAAAAGCAAATGGGAAAACATATGCATAATCGTCAAATGTCTGATATGGGGGTTTTAATTACTACGATAGATCAAACAGATTATAAGAAATTGCTAAAGGAATATCAACAGGAAGATGGTACTACTTTCTTAATTAATCAAATTCATTTTTCAAGTGTTCATGGTAATACAAGAAAGACATATTATAATCGTATTTTTGAACCGAATACAATTTCTAGTCTAACATTATACTGTGAACAATATGAGGGAAATGGAAATTACCATATAAAACAATGTCGTGAGCCAATTGAAAATATAATGATGATTGAAACAGTTCCATATGGTTTAAAAAATATGATTTCAGATTCTAGTACTTTTGTTCTTGTTGTACCAGAATCTATGTATCGTCAATTTGTTAATACCGCTTCAGAAAAAGATTACTCAATTGCTACAAATGATTTCCTTTATATAAATGGATCTGATTTTAAAAATATAGAAAAAGAAGTAGAAAATATTGAAGATGAGGGCATTGTTGGAGGTATTTATTATGAGAATGTCGAAGATAGTGTTGCTAGAACCAATCGTATTATTTTAGCATTTAAAATATTATTATACGGTTTTATTATATTAGTAACATTTATTGGCATTACTAGTGTATTTAATACCATTGTAACTTCACTTGCACTTCGCAAAAGAGAATTCGCAATGTTAAGAAGTGTAGGATTAAGTCCTAAAGGATTTCATAAAATTTTATTTTTAGAAAGTTTCTTCTTTGTTGTGAAAGCATATTTTGTAGCTCTTATTGTGTCATTTGCTTTGATTGTATTGATACATTATGCATTTAACTTTTCTATTTATATGGAATCTATACTAATTCCTTGGGATGCGGTATTGATTGCTTTGATATTTTCATATGTGATTGTATTAATAACAACTTTTTATGCAACTAAAAAAATGAGAACCGCTAATATTTTAGAATCAATTCGAGAAGAGAATATTTAATCTTCTCGTTTTTGTAAAATCAAAAAACAGTCTTTTCTTTTCTAAAAAATAGGGTATAATAATGATGAATTAGGATGTAGGTGATAAGATGCAAGAAAAATGGAATAGATGGTATCAAAAACATCAAAAGTATGTAAAATGGGCATCGATTGGTGTTGCAATTGTTCTTTTGATCGTAATTATCACTATGATATTTAATAACAAAGGAAAATTATTAAAAGATGAACAAGGACATTATTATCGAGAATTGAAACAAGGAAATAGAACGATTCACGTTCCTGTTTTTGAAGATAAAAAATTAAATGAAGAAGTGCAGAAATTTCAAAAAAATATTCTGCAAAATTCAAAAGTAGAGCAATTAGAGTATGAATTAAAACCAGTGGGTGATTTAACCCAAGTTATTTGGATCAAAAAAGAAAATAAAAAAGAAGAAAAGGATACTTGGATCTATCATCAAAAAGAGAAACACGCTATGACATTAAAAGAAGTATTCAAAAATTGGAATCAAAATACAGAAGAACAAGTAATCACTTTTTTAAATTTGGAATGGAATCGGATGATACGGACACTCACACCACCCCTTCCAAATGACCATCAAGTTCATAAGGAAGCAAAAAAAGCCATTACTGAAAATAATTGGTATTTTCAAAATAAGAAAGATAATTATCAATTATATTTTGAAATTGTCAAAGAAGGTAAAAATTATGAAGTAGGAATTCCTTTCTATCTATTAAAAAATCAAATTAATTGGTCTAAAATAGGAATTGAGAAGAATGAAGAAGCATGGTTTCAAAGTTATATGAAAGATCGCAAAGCAGTTGCTTTTACGTTTGATGATGGTCCTAATCCAAATACAACGCCAACTTTGATTACTGAATTTTCTAAGCGTGGAATGAATGCGACCTTTTTCATGCTAGGAAGAAACGTCGAAAAGTATCCAGAAGTAGTCAAGATGGTTGATCAAAACGGCTTTGAAATTGGTAGTCATACATATCAACATCGTAATTTAAAAAGAATTTCTAACGAAGAGCAAAGTTATGAAATCAATCAAACAAAACAAGTTATGCAAAGTGCGATTGGTAAGAACCCAACAAGTATTCGTCCACCGTATGGAAATTATAATGATGTAACACTTTCATATATAGATACACCAATTATTCTTTGGAATGTAGATACATGGGATTGGAAGTATCGTGATGCGAATGCGATTTATCAAAATTCTATTGATAAAATAGAAGATGGTTCTATTGTATTGTTTCATGATATTTACTATGCAAGTATTGATGCGGCTGTTCGTATGGCGGATGAATTGTACATGCGTGGTTATCTATTATTAAATGTACAAGAATTAGCACGTGCAAAACATGTAACACTTACTCCTAAAACTCGTTATTATCATATTCCGTGATATCTTGTTTGAAAGTTTCATATAATTTGATATAATATAGTAGGATGTGATGGTATGAAAGTCATAGTAAGTGCTGGAGGAACAGGAGGACATATTTATCCTGCTTTAGCAATTATTAATCGATTAAAAGAAATAGATTCTAAATTAGAAATATTATATATTGGAACACATAATCGTATGGAAAAAGAGATTGTTCCAGAAAAGGGAATTCCTTTTGAAACATTAGAAATTTATGGATTATATCGTAAAAAAATATATAAGAATGTAAAAACATTCACTTGTTTTTATAAAAGTTATCGCAAGTGTCTTCGTATTATGAGAAAATTTCAACCGGATTTAGTGATTGGAGTAGGTGGGTATGTGACTGCTCCTGTTATTTTAGCTGCCCATAAATTAAAAATTAAAACAGCAATCCATGAACAAAATAGTGTTCCAGGAGCAAGTAACCGTTTTTTAAGTAAATATGTCGATAAAATTATGGTTTCTTTTCCTGCCAGTAAAAAAGAGTTTCCGGAAGAAAAAACAGTGTATACAGGAAATCCTTGTAGTGAAGATGCTTTGAAAGCAACTCCAATTCAAAAGTCAGAATATGGATTAAATGAGAGAAAGAAACTTGTTACCATTGTAATGGGCTCTTTAGGAGCAAGTCATGTGAATCAATTTTTGATTGATAGTATGTCTTGTTTTGAAAATAAAAATTATGAAGTTGCTTTTGTAACCGGGAAACAAGATTATGAGGAAGTGATAAAACACACATTTCCGAAAAATATCCATGTTTATCCATATGTCCCACTTACTTCTTTTATGAAGAAAACAGATCTTTTAGTATCGCGAGCAGGAGCATCTACTTTAAGTGAAATCATGGCTTTACATGTACCATGTATTCTAATTCCTAGTCCTTATGTTCCCAATAATCATCAATGGAAAAATGCAATGGGATTAGTCCAAGAGAAGGCTGCTATTTTATTAGAAGAAAAAGATTTAAAAGGGGATATTTTAGTAAAAACAATTGATCAGTTATTAGATCATCCGATTCAATTAGAGGCGATGAAAAAGCAGTTAAGTAGGCTTGCAGTTTCTGATAGTGCAACTAGAATTGTAAAAGAATTATATAAATTAGTAGATGGAGATTCTTATGGAAAAGATAAAAATGCTTGATAAATTAAATGTTGGAAGGGTTATTTATAATGTTCCTTTAAATGAATATACAACTTATCGTGTTGGAGGAATTGGTATGGCATTGGTCATTGTTGATGACCAAGCATGTTTAATAAAATTAGTTCATTATTTAGAAGAACAAAATATTCGTTGGAAAATACTAGGAAATGGTTCTAATTTGATTTTTCAAGATGGTTTTTATGATGGAGTATTAATTAGTTTAAATCATTTAAATCAAATGGAGATAAATGGTACTGAGATATTAGTGGAAGCAGGTTATTCTCTTCCTAAATTGGCAATGAAAGCTGCCAAAGCTTCTTTGACAGGGCTAGAATTTGCAGCAGGAATTCCTGGTACTGTTGGTGGAGCACTTTTTATGAATGCAGGTGCTTATAAGAGTGATATGGGATATATTGTGAAAGAAGTGACATTCTTAGATGAAAATTTAAAATTGAAAACATTTACGAATCGTGAATGTGATTTCCATTATCGTACTTCTTATTTTAAAAAACATCCCAAATGTATTTGCCTAAGTACTAAAATTGTCCTAAAAAAAGGAACGAAGGAAGCTATTTTAGCAGTTATGGAAGATCGTCGTAAGAGAAGAGTAGAGTCACAACCATTAGAATATCCTAGCGCAGGCAGTGTTTTTCGTAATCCGGAAGGAGATTATGCAGGACGCTTAATTGAAAGCTTAGGTTATAAAGGGAAAATGTATGGTGGTGCGATGGTATCAGAAAAACATGCTAACTTTATTATCAATAAAAATCATGCAACGGCGAACGATGTGATTGGTTTAATTCGCGATATTCAAAAACGAGTAAAAAAAGAATATGGCATTGATTTAAAATTAGAACAAGAAATTGTTGAAACAAAAAGTGCTAATGAGTGATTTGGTGCTTTTTTTTATGAAAAAGTGTAAAGAAAACGGAATATTCCTAGTGATATCTAATGACTTATCATTTACGAAAGATATAGGACCATGATATAATAAGAGAAGAATAGGAGTGTTTGTTATGGCAAATAAGAAAAAGAAACATAAAAAAAAGCAAACACCTGCCAAGAAGAAGCGAAAGATTTTATACGGTCGTATTTTTCTGGCGTTTGTCATTTTATTTGTTATAATTTATATACTGATTATGTTAATTCCCCAAGAAATAAAGACAATCCATGTATCAGGGAATGAATTTTTAACCGATCAAGAAATATTAGAACTTGCTGATTTAGAAGATTATCCTTCGACATTTACGCATTATAGTTATAAGATAAAAAAAGATTTAGAAAATTCTAATTTAATTACCACCGCAACTGTCAAAAAGAATTGGTTTTATGAAGTATCGATTCATGTTGAAGAAAATCGCCCATTATTTTATGATTCCAATAAGAAAAAGACAGTATTAGAAAGTGGTGATACGATCGAACGTTCCTTTGATGTTCCAATATTAATTAACTATACACCAGATAAAATATATCAGAAATTAATTACAAAAATGCAAGATTTAGATACAGATATTATTCGTAGAATTTCAGAGATGCAATATGATCCAAATGATGTAGACCCAAATCGTTTCTTATTTACGATGAATGATGGGAATTATGTTTATTTGACTGCGAATCAATTAAATAACTTAAATAGTTATGTTACGATTATTTCTAAGTTCGAAGGGAAGAAGGGAATTTTATATCTTGATAGTGGAGAATATTTCCAAGTAATGGAAGGATAGACGAAAAAAAGAATCATTTTCAAAGGAGAAAAGCGAATTTTTTCTCCTTTTTTATTGATTTTCTTTTCTTTTTTGAAAAACTATAGTATAATGAATACTAGATTGTAGGAGATGATTTTGTGAAGCACATTTATACAAGCATTGATTTAGGTACAGATTCAATCAAAGTTGTTGTTTGTGAACTTTACAAGAACAAGTTGAACTTACTTGCTGCATCTTCCGAAAAATCAGAGGGAATAAAAAAAGGGTTAATTACAGATGTTGAAAAGGCAAAAACATCTTTAAAAAAAGCAATTTCTAATGTTGAATCTATGTTAGGAATTACTTTAAAACAAGCAATTGTAAGTGTTCCAAGTTATTTTTTAGACTGTTCTATGGTCAAAGGAAGCGTTGATATTCCTATGAATGTGAATGAGGATGATGAAGCTTACGATGGAATTATTGATGGGAATGATGTTTCTCGTGTGATCTCTGAAGCAATGAGAAATTATGATTTTCGTGATCGTGAAATGGTTGCGGTTTTGCCAATTGATTTTTTAGTGAATCAAAAAGACTTTGTAAGAGATCCAAAGGGGTTACCTGGAAAAACATTGGGTACAAGAGCAATGATGGTAGCGACACCAAAGAAAAATGTCTATTCTGTTGTACAATTACTTTCTAGTATTGGAATAGAAGTAATAGATATTTCAATTAATGCGATTGGAGATGCATATGCTTTTAAAAATCGCGAGATGGATGCAACAGTTGGAGCGATTGTGAATATTGGTTCTGAGACCACTTCTGTGTCACTTTATAACAAGGGAATTATTGTGAAACACGCAATGTTACAATTAGGTGGTAAAAATATAGAAAATGATATTGCCTATATTTATAAATTAAAAAGTGATGATGCTAGAAAATTAAAGGAAAAGTTTGCTTTTGCCCATAAGCACCATGCAAGCCAATATGAAGTAAAAGAAGTTGCGAATGTCTATGGTGAGATGGTAAAAGTAAATCAGTTTGAAATTTCTGAAATTGCCCAGTCGCGATTAGAAGAGATTTTAACACTTGCCAAGAAAGAAATTCGTTCACTAACAAGTCGTAATATCGATTATGTGATTATTACGGGAGGAACGAGTAATATGGCGAATTTTAGTTACATTGCAAAAGAAGTATTTGGTAGTATCGCAAAAATAGGAAATGTGAAATTAATCGGAATTCGAAATAATAAGTACTCTTCTGCAGTAGGAAATATCGCATATTTTGTAAGTAAATTGAAGTTAAAGGGAAAAGAATATACGATGGTTAGTTCAGATATGGAGGATGCTTTAGTATCTGTAGAAAGCGAAACAGGATCTTATGATTCTATGCTTGGGAAAGTATTTGGATTCTTTTTCAGCGAATAAGGAGGAAGAAAGTTTATGTTAAATGGATTAGAAATGGATCAATTAGCAAAAATAAAGGTAATTGGTGTCGGTGGAGGAGGAAATAACGCCGTAAACCGAATGATTGAGTCAGGAGTACAAGGGGTAGACTTTATTGTTGCAAATACAGATTTACAAGTTTTAAACAATTCAAAATCACCAGTTAAGATTCAAATTGGTGCAGAACTTACAAATGGACTAGGAGCTGGAGCAAATCCTCAAGTAGGAAAAGAAGCTGCATTAGAGACAAAGGCTGAAATCGAAGCTGCATTAGAAGGTGCTGATATGGTTTTCATCACTTGTGGTATGGGTGGTGGAACTGGTACTGGAGCAGCACCAGTCATTGCAGAGATTGCTCAAAACTTAGGGGCATTAACAGTAGGAATTGTTACAAAACCATTTTCATTCGAAGGAAAGAAAAGAATGAGCCAAGCTTTAGCTGGGTTAGAAGAATTAAAGAAAAATGTAGATACATTAATTGTAATACCAAATGATCGTTTAAGAGAAATTATCGATAAACAAACACCATTATTAGATTCATTTAAGGAAGTTGATAATGTATTAAGACGTGGAGTACAATCAATTTCTGATTTAATTGCTGTTGCCGGATTAATCAACCTAGATTTTGCCGATGTAAAAGCAGTTATGCAAAACCGTGGTAATGCTTTAATTGGTATTGGTATGGGAGTTGGTGAAGATCGTGCTGCAGAAGCAGCTAGACAAGCAGTATCTAGTCCACTTCTAGAAACAAGTATCGATGGTGCAACCGATGCAATTATCAACGTAACAGGTGGCTCTAACTTAACATTATTTGAAGTAGAAGAAGCAGCTGATGTCATTCGTGAAAGTGCAAATACTGATATTAATACTATTTTTGGTGCTGTCATTAATGAAAATTTAAACGATGAAATTATTGTAACAGTGATTGCAACAGGTTTTGAAGATGAAGATAAGGCAAAAGATGCTCAACATACATCTGTTGAAAAACAAGCAAAGAGAGAAGACATTGCCTTCACACGTAGTGAATTAAACCGTGATTTAGATACAGATGATGATTCATCATCTAGCCCTGATATTGATATTCCTCCATTTTTAAGAAGAAGAGAATTTTAAAAGGACGAATGTCCTTTTTTTGTCAAATAAAGTAAAATATAGTTGCAAATAGTAAATAACTTATCCTTTTTGGAATATTTTGTCAAAAAAGCTTGTATTCTTTTTGGAAACATGATATATTTTAGTTGTAGGAAGAAATTCCTACGGGGATTCTACCCTGAAAAGGGTGGAGTAGTTTTAATTTCTACGACGGGTGGGAAGCGTAACTTCCCATCTTTTTTTGTTTAAATAATTCGACACAATTTCAACAAGTGATATGATATTTTATTCATGGTGATGCTATGAAAGTATATCTTGATCTTGTTTTTTTGATTAACTTTGGATTTGATTTCATTCTTCTATTAAGTGTTTCCTATCTTTTGAAAAGAGGAACTTCTATTTTTTCATGTATCAAAGGAGCATTTGTAGGTGCGCTCTCGGTATTATTTTTATTTTTACCATTAAATTCATTTTCTTTATTTTTATTAAAAATAGGGATGAGTGTTATGATGATACTTACTACATTTCACTTTCAAAATAAACGTTATTTTATAAAAAATATCGTTTATTTATACTTAAATAGTATTGTTTTAGGTGGAGGTTTATATTTTTTAAATGTACAATTTGCTATGAAACAAAAAGGATTGATCTTTTTTCACAATGGTGTTTCTATCAATGTCTGGCTTTTACTTATCTTATCTCCTGTAATTCTTTACTTTTATTTCAAACAGTTAAAACAATTAAAAGTAAATTATGCATCATACTATCAAGTATCATTTATATGGAAGCAAAAGAAATATCAAATGACTGCTTTTTTAGATACAGGAAATCAAATACAGGATCCATATTTTAAGCGTCCTGTATTGTTGATAAATCCTCATATTTTAAAAAACAAGATTCAATCACCAATTTATATTCCATACCATGCTGTCGGAAAAGATGGCTTACTTTCCTGTTTTTTATTAGATAGAATTCATATTGAAGGTGTAGGTGATCGAAAGAAAGTATTAGTGGGAATACTAGATGATAAAATCAGAATGGATGGAATTGAGATGATACTAGGAACAAAAGTATTGGAGGGTTAAATGTTAAAAAAAATATGGAATTATTTAAAACAATTATTATGGGATGAGTATAATTTATTTTTTGTAGGAAGTAGTGATAAATTACCAGAACCACTATCTAGAGAAGAAGAAACAAAATATGTAGAGCTTTCTATGCAGGGGAATGAAAAAGCACGAGAAAAATTAATTGAGCATAATTTAAGATTAGTTGTATTCTTATCAAAAAAGTATGAGAATACAGGCATTGATTTGGAAGATTTAGTAAGTATTGGTACAATTGGCTTAATTAAAGGGGTAAATACATATAAATTAGATAAGAACATTAAATTAGCAACCTATGCTTCAAGATGTATTGATAATGAAATTTTAATGTATTTACGAAAAAATAAAAAAAGAAGAACAGAAATTAGTTTTGAAGATAGTTTAAGTTATGATGGAGAAGGAAATGAATTGCATTTAGAAGACGTATTAGGAACAGATGCCGATATTGTTACCAAAGGATTAGAAGAAGAAACAGAAAAGAAATTATTATATCAAGAGATTGCGAAATTAAAGGGAAGAGATAAAGAAATTATGATATTACGTTATGGTTTATTTGGGCAAAAAGAAAAGACTCAAAAAGAAGTAGCAATGATGTTACATATTAGTCAGTCCTATATTTCAAGGATTGAAAAGAAAGTTATTAAACGATTAAAAGGAACGGTACAATCATAGTTGCCGTTTTTTTTGAAAATTGATATAATGAGACATAGTTAAAGTAGGTGTCAGTATGAGACGTAAAAAGAAAAAAAGTGTTGAGAAATTTGCTTATGAAAAAACAAAAAATAGAGAAAAGTTTACAAAAATAGATTGGATTTATTTAGGTGTTATTGTACTTTTATTTGCTATTTTTGCTTTTCATCATTTAGGAACGACGAAGATGGCAAACACTTATTGGAAACCAGATATGAGTGGAGATGCTGTTATATTAGATATTGGGGATGCAGAAATAGATGCTATTTATTATTTGGTAGGGGTTGGAAATGATCCTTATGGAAATGTAGCTGATTTAAAAGATGTCAATTTTGAAATAGAAGCATCTGCAGATCAAATCAATTGGAAACCGGTTTCTCTAATTAACGATATATCTATGTATAGTTGGACAGAAATACCAGTTTCGATTATTGGTAATCGCTATATACGAATTCGCGGTTACAATACATCTGTAGTAATGAATGAAATTGGTTTTAAAATCGCTGGGAAACAAAAATTGGCGCAAGTAAAATACATCGATGGAACCAGTTTTACTTATACGGGGAAAGAATTAATTGATGAACAAGACCAAATATCTTTAAATCCATCTTATTATGACTCTACTTATTTTGATGAAATATATCACGCAAGAACCGCTTATGAACAATTAAAGGGTTATCCAATTTATGAAAATACACACCCTGTCTTAGGAAAAGAAATCATCTCAGTTGGAATTTCTATATTTGGTATGAATCCATTTGGTTGGAGAGTTGCAGGTGTTGTTTTTGGAATCTTCATGTTACCAATCTTATATGAATTTTTAAAACAAATATTTAAAAAACCATTGATTTGTTTTATTGGAACATTTCTCTTTGCCTTCGATTTTATGCATTTTACTCAGTCTAGAATCGCAACCATAGATACATATGCAGTAATCTTTACCATGCTAATTTATTATTTCATGTATCGTTATTATCAAACTAGTTTTTATGATACCGACTTAAAGAAAACATATCGGCCATTATTATGGTGTGGTATTTTTGTTGGAATTGGATTTGCTTGTAAATGGAATGTGGCTTATGGATTTATTGGACTCGCTATTTTGTTCTTTATGAATATTTATCGTCGTTATAAAGAATATTTACATGCGAAAGAAATGGTTCAAATAAAACATTCAAAAGACGAAATGGATCAACATGTATATGAAAGTTTTATTCCAAATTTAAAAAAGACGATTCTTCATTGTATCTTATATTTTGTAATCATTCCATTATTGATTTATTATTTTTCGTTTATATTTATTTACGATATAACGAATATTGTTCAATATACAAAAGATGTTATTGATTACAATATCCATATGTTTCAATACCACAATGATTTAGTTGCCTCTCATCCATATCAATCTGCTTGGTATGAATGGCCTTTTATCATTCGTCCTATTTGGTATGCTTGGAATGAATCTACTGTTCAAATGGGAGCTGTTAGTAGTATTTCAGCCTTTGGAAATCCATTTGTATGGTGGGGTGGACTCATTGCTATGATCATCACTTTCATATTTGCAATCAAAAAGAAAGATAAATGTGCGAGATTTATTCTCATTGGTTATCTTTCCGTTTATCTACCATGGGTTTATATTACTAGAATCACATTTATTTATCACTATTATCCAGCAGTAATTTTCCTAGTCCTAGCACTTGCTTATGTGGCAAATAAAATATTAGAAAAATGGAAATGGGGAAAACAATGTATTCTAATTTATGTCTCATTATCATTGATTTGTTTTATATATTTTTATCCAATTCTATCAGGAAGTTGGACGACAAAAGATTATTTAAAACAACTACAGTGGTTACCAACTTGGAATTTTATGACAGGGGATTAAAATATAGATTCATTTGATTGTTATATTAAAATTTAATGAATAGAAAAAGTCAGAGTTTTCTGACTTTTATAGTATCATTTTCTTAATATGTTCAATCCCTGATTTCTCAAGTCTTGATATTTGAGCTTGACTAATTCCGATTTCTTCTGCCAATTCCATTTGCGTTTTACCAATAAAATATCTAGAAGTAAGAACATAACGTTCTTTTTCTTTTAACTTCTGTAAAGCATCATGGAGTGCAATTTTCGTTTCTAATGAATAATTTTTATTTTTCTTATCTTCTAATTGATCTTCTAGATAGATGGTATCCCCACCATCATTATAAATTGGTTCAAACATAGAAATCGCATCTTTTAAAGAATCTAAGGCATTACTTACCTCATATTCCGTTAAATTGAGTGCTTTTGCTACTTCTCCAATCGTAGGCTCTTTTCCATATAGAGCCGTTAATTCTTCTTTTTTCTTTAATGACTTATAGGCTGTATCTTTGATACTTCGTGCAATTCTAACACTATTATTATCTCTCAAGTATCTTTTTACTTCCCCCAGTATCATGGGTACACTGTAGGTTGAAAATTTTACTTCATAGGATAAATCAAAGTGTTCAATTGCTTTAATAAGCCCTATACAACCAACTTGAAATAAATCATCCATATTATCAACACGATGATTAAATTTTTTGAGTACACTGAGTACTAATTTTAAGTTACCTTGAATTAGTTGTTCTTTTGCTTGTAAATCACCTTGATTGAACTTTTGAAATAATTGAACCATTTCATCGTTTGATAAAACTTTGATATTCGCAGTATTCACGCCACAAATTTCTACTTTGTGTCGTGCCATAATATCTCCTTTCTATTAACATATTGTTCTAAAAATAAGCGGTTATACATATAGATTGATACTTGCAAAAGAAATCAAAATATTATAAAATAATAATTAGATACTAGGAGGGTACATATGAATGATGAGGTACGTTTAAAAAAGGGATTTACATTAATTGAATTATTGGCAGTGATTGTAATAATTGCTGTTATCGCATTAATTACTTATCCAACCGTGAATCGTGTTATTACGAATTCTAGGATGACAGCATTAAAAAATAGTGCCGAAGCACTATTAAAAGAGACCAATTTACAAACAGCAATGGATAAAATAGGAGATAATACACAAATTTTAATTACTGATGAGAGATTAAAATTAAAAAATAATCAGTTTACAAGTGGATTCATTTTTAAAAATAGTGATGGAAAGCTAGAATTAAAAAATGTCACCAATGGTTATTTTTGTATTAATGGAACGAGTGGTCATTTAAAAGTAGAAAAAGGAAATTGTAATTATTCTGATACAACCGGACCAACGCTTGTATTACAAACAGGTTATATAGGAGCAACAGAAGCCATGGTATTGGCCCAAGGAAGCGATAATGAGTCTGGTATTCGAGGATATGAATATAAAATAGGTGATGGAGATTATACAGATATGCAGGATGATAATTTCTATCAATTTGAAAATTTAAAGAGAAAT
>CASEIJ010000023.1 GCA_949288035.1 uncultured Mycoplasmatota bacterium | reverse complement strand
GCATAACCTAAACCTAACATAAGAAATACACAAATCACAATCAATCCTATTAATAAATACTGTTTTCTTTTTTTCATAGCTCTTCTCATCTCCATTCATCTTCCTTTCTAGTTGTAAATACTTGCGTAGGAGGATCTAGGAAATGACCACGAGAAAAAGTTGTTTCCACCACGAAAACAACTTTTTTTATGTGAAAAGACTTAGCAAGACCTTGAATTATAAGGGTTAAAGTACTACCCCCTCCCCATGGTAGCTTATAGTTAACTTGAATCTCGTTCATTTACTACACCTCTCGATTCTCTTACTATACCTAATATATCATATTTTATCCTTATTGCAAAGAAAAAAACAATACATTTTGTATTGTTAAAAAACGATTTGTTTTTGAATATATGGAATTACTTCTTCTAATTTTAGTGTGATTTGTTCCATTGTGTCTCTATTTCTTACTGTAACAGTACCATTATTTAAAGTTTCATCATCTATTGTTACTGCAAATGGTGTACCAATTGCATCTTGTCTACGATAACGTTTACCAATAGAAGCTGTTTCATCATAACTTGTCATAAAATATTTTGAGAATAATTCATATACTTCTTCTGCTTTTTGTTTGTGATATTTTTTATTTAATGGAAGTACTGCAACTTTATATGGAGCAATTGCTGGATTAAATTTCATAACTTCTCTAGTTTCGCCATTTTCTAATGTTTCTTCTTCATAGCATTGATCTAATAATGCAAGTACTAAACGATCACAACCTACTGTAGATTCAATAATATATGGGATATATTTTTGATTTGTTTCTGGATCTAGATATTCTTGTGATACTCCAGAATATTCTTGGTGTCTTGATAAATCATAATCCGTACGATTATGTGTTCCGTTAATTTCTCCCCATCCAAAGTTAAATTTATATTCTATATCACATGCTTCTTTGGCATAATGGGCTAATTTCTCATGATCATGGTATCTTAATTTTTCTTCTGGTAATCCTAAGTCAGTGAAATATTTTTTCGCATACTCTTTAAAATATTGATATAAGTCACTATCCATTCCTTCTTTACAGAATGTTTGATATTCCATTTGTTCAAATTCTATGGTACGGAATGTAAAGTTACCTGGGGTTATTTCATTACGAAATGCTTTTCCTATTTGTCCAATACTAAATGGTAGTTTTGCTCTCATAGTACGTTGTACATTTAAGAAGTTAACATATTCTCCTTGGGCATTTTCTGGACGTAAATAGATCGTGTTTTTCGCATCTTCTGTAACTCCTCTTTGTGTTTCGAACATCAAATTAAATTGTCTGATATCTGTAAAGTTACTTTTTCCACATTTTGGACATGGTACATGATGTTCTTTGATATATTGTAACATTTCTTCTTGTGTCATTCCATCTGCATGAGCATTTTCATCGAAGTCATCAATTAAATTATCTGCTCTATGACGTGTTTTACACTCTTTACAATCGACTAATGGGTCAGAGAAACTAGATACATGTCCACTTGCTTCCCATACTCTAGGATGCATTAAAATAGCTGCATCGACTTCATATGCATTCTTTCTTTCTTGAATAAATCTTTTTCTCCATGTATCTTTAATATTATTCTTTAAACGTGCTCCTAATGGTCCATAATCCCATGTATTAGCAAGTCCTCCATAAATTTCACTTCCCTGAAAAATAAATCCATATTGTTTACAGTAATTTACTAATTTTTCCATTGTTAATTTTTCCATAATAACCTCCTATAAAAAAACTCTAAAGAGACATGTAAGGACGGGATTACCCGCGGTTCCACCTTACTTATCCTCTTTAGAGAATCAGCTTTCTTCTATATCGCTCTAAAGCTCCATATTTATGATAGTCTACTAGGTTTTCACTATTCCTAATTCACTCCATAAGACTTTTTTTCATAAATACCTCTTCGTCATCGCGTTGATACTTACATATTAATCAATTTTTAGTCTTTTGTCAATCTTATTCTGTTACTAGTTTTAATTTTTTTACTTTTGCATTCACTCGATCTTGATTATAAATACGATCTAAATAATTTTGTACCATAAAATGTTCTACAAATCGTTTCATTTTAAGATCTAGTTTTTTCACAAAAAGATTTCTTTCTTTTGGTTCTAATGACTCATATGTATTCATAATATCCTTTTGAAATTGATTGACAATAGTTGTTGCTGTATCTAAAGAAAATTTAAAAAATAAATTACCATATTTTGGATCTGTTGTCATATGGACTTGTTGATTTTGTGTAATTTTATGTATTTCTTGATCAAATAATTCTTTTGACTCAGCAACTTGTGATAATTGAAAATAAGAACTCATATCTTGATATTTCTCATTTTCTAACATACTAGTCATCGTATCATGATAATCTAATCCTGATACAGGTATTTTTACCAATGCTTTTTGTACTTTTGTACCATCTTTTTCTTCTTCAATCACCTTAGGACTATTTGGTGATAAAGCTGTATAACTAACAAATACTTCTAAAAACTGTTCAATCTTTTCGTTTGACATATATTCCTCCAATCAAATTAAAAACATACATCAAACAACTTCCTGCATAAGCATTGTATCACGTTCTTATTTTATTCGTCAATGTTGTTAGATATGAAAAAAATATCTACATATATAGATATTATCTTTCTAATTCATTTAAATCTTTTAAAAATCCTCTACTTTTTAAATATAAACCAGTATAACGATCATAGTAATCATTTAAGAATTGGTTCACACCTTTTTTTACTTTTTCTGATAGTTCTAATTTTTCTATTTTAGAAATATCTACATAATAATACATCCGTATTAATTTAATAATCTTTTCATCTACTAATGGTTCTTGTTTGCGACAATAATTACAAACATACCCTCCTAAATAACTAGATAATGTTGCGATAGAATCCGTTCTACCACATACTGCACATCTATCGATGACTGGCATAACTCCTAAATATTCTAGATATTTTAATTCTAATATATTTGTAATGACTAATGGATCAAAACCATCTTCTATTTTCTTAATTCCACTTAAAAATAAAGGATATATTTTATCTGAATTATTTTGTTTTACTAATTGTTCTGTTAATTCTAATAGATAACTAGCATAGCTAATTTTTTCTAAATCGGTTTTAATCTGTTTTAATGGATCTATGATATCAACACTGATTAAGTTTGATAATTTCCCTTCTTTATAATAGATATGAAATGTTCCATAAGTAAGTTTATCGGTCACACTGCGTAATTCACTTTTCATTCTATTAGCACCTTTCGCCATCATTCCAATTAATCCATGTTCTTTTGTAAATACATTTAATATTTTACTAGATTCTTTATAGGGAATGGTACTTACAATAATTCCTTCAACAGCTTCTATCATTTGTTTCTTCATCAAGTATTTTTTTATATCGCATATAGTATTCTATTTTTCCTGTGTTTTTAAATAAATCCCAAAGTAATTCTTTCATAATATCACCTATTTATATCTTGTTACTTTTTAAAATACTTTATACAATATTAATCAAAATCTTGATATCCAAACTCCTTTAAATATTTTTCTTTATCACGCCAATTTTTAATCACTTTTACAAATAAATTTAAATATACCTTTTTCCCCAACATTTCTTCCATGTCTTCTCTGGCATAGGTACCAATCTTTTTAATCATTTGACCATTGGCTCCTACAATAATACGTTTGACAGAATCTCTATCTGTAATAATATTCGCATAAATAGTAATAGAATTTTTCTTTTTTTCTACTGATTCAATGACACAAGCAACAGAATGAGGAATCTCTTCTTCTGTTAAACGAAATACTTTTTCACGAATCATTTCTGCTAATACGAACTCTGTAGATTGATTGGTTACATCTTCTTTTCCATAATAACAAATACCCTCTTTTAAATAAGATTTAATCACTTTTAAAAGTGTATCTAAATTATCATCTTTTAAAGCAGATACCGGTATAATTTCTTGAAATGGATATAGATCCATATATTCTTGTATTTTATTCATAATTTGTTCTTTTGTTAATTTATCGATCTTATTTAAAATTAAAAATACAGGTTTATCTATTTGTTTTAATCTTTCAATAATATATTTATCTCCAGGTCCTAATGGCATAGAAGCATCTACTAAAAATAATAAGATATCTACATCATCCATACTGTAATATGCTTCTTTATTTAAATAACTTCCTAATTTATGAGTTGGTTTATGAATTCCTGGTGTATCTACAAATACAATTTGAGCTTCCTCATCATTATAAATTCCTTGAATCATGTTTCTTGTTGTCTGAGGTTTATTGGATGTAATCGCAATATGACGTTCTAATAAGTGATTCATTAAAGTAGATTTACCAACATTAGGTCTTCCTACTAAGCTTACAAACCCACTTTTCATTTTAAGTCTCCTTCATCAAATGGATATGGACATAATTCAGATACGAAAAACTCTTTTACATCTGTTTGACTCATGCATGTGATCTTGGCATCTTTATCAAATAATTCTGTAATAACTTGACGGCATAAAAAACAACAGGTACTGACTTTTTCTGTATTTACCATAATATATAACTCTTTAAAATCACCTTTTTGATAACCATGACTAATAGCACTTACAATGGCACTTCTTTCCGCACATATTGTAGCTCCATAAGAAGCATTTTCAACATTGACTCCATAAAATTCATGACCATCTTTCATTACAACAATTGCAGCAACTGGAAATTTTGAATAGGGACTATAACTATTCTTTAATAATTCTGTTAATTTTTCTCTCATAATTCACCTAAAATAACGCAATGATTTTTGGTACAAATAAGAATAGTCCACATAAAAAGGCAGTGATTGCAAATACAAATACAGCTGCTGCTGCCGTATCTTTGGCTGTTTTAGCAAGTGGATGAATCTCTGGACACGCGAGATCAACCACTGCTTCTATCGCCGTATTAATTAATTCTGTTGCGATTACAAGTCCAATTAAAACAATGCAAAGTAACCATTCATGAAAATTAAGTTTGAATATAATTCCACAAATAACAACTAATAATGTCACTAAAACATGAATAAACATACTTTGTTCATATTTAAAAGCATATTTAATTCCATCCCATGAATAGTGGAAACTATTAATAAATCTTTTTATTCCCCTTTTTTTCTGTTCTTTTCTTTTTTCTTCATTCATATCTTTCACCACCTAAAACAAACTTATGATAAGCATTACGAGTCTTGGGCCAAATAAAATTACCCAAAATAAGAATGCTAAACAAGATAATAATCCTACTGCGCCTGATGCAGTATCTTTTCCTACTTTCGCAAGCGGATGAATTTTGGGACAAATAAGATCGATGACTGCTTCTAAAGCCGTATTAATCAATTCCATTCCAGCAATTAATCCTAATAGTAAAATAGAAACTGCCCATTCAATTGGTGTCGCTTTTAAAATAATACATAAAGTAACAATAATAATGGTTGTAAAAAAGTGAAGTGTCATACTCTGTTCATTCTTATAAGCTGATTTTAACCCATCTTTCGCATAAGAAAAACCTTTGATATAACCTTTTAAACTTACTTTATGTCTTTTATTTTCTCGTAATTCCATATGCTTCTAACACCTTCTCTTGTTTATCAAACATCACTTTTTCTTCCTCTTTTGTCATATGATCATATCCTAATAAGTGATAAATTCCATGCGTTACTAAAAAGAATAATTCTCTTTTACGAGAATGGCCATATTCTTTTGCTTGACTAACCACACGATCTACAGAAATATAAATATCACCTAGTACACGTATATCTTGGGCTTGTACTTCTTTTTCATCTTCTAAAGCAAATGTAATCACATCTGTTGGACGATCTATCCCACGATATTCTAAATTAATTTTATGGATATATGGATCATCTACTAAAATCACATTAAATAAAACATGTTCTAACTTCTCATAAGATAATACAAATTGAATATATTTTTCAAGCTCTTCTAATTCTTCCCAATCACAACGAGTAAGATTTATGATTTCTACTTCGTTCATACTGCTCCCCCTAAGTTAATAATTTGATATAATTGCCACAACATAAATACCAAAATAAGTGATATTATTATATTATAAAATATATCTTTTTTCAAGAATGCTGGGAGATGGCTTTTGATTTTAGAAAGAACCCACCAAATCGCAAATCCAATAATTCCACCAACAACATTTAATAAAATATCATCGACATCAAAGACACGACCAATTAATAATTGTGTTGTTTCAATGGTACTAGAAATTAATAAACTAAGTAATAAAATAGAATATGGCTTTTTTAATTTTAAAAAGTATGAAACAAAGAATCCAAATGGAATAAACATCAACATATTACCTAATACATTACGAATAAATAAAGAAGACGCGAAACGATAGCGAAACATTTCTTTAAATGGAATAAAATTAGAAGTTGACCATGTCACATCTTGAAATGTAACAACATGGAATAAACATAAAATATAAATGATAAACATCAAAGCTAAAATATCTTTATAAAATACAACATGTTTATCATACTTAACAATATAAGTAATTCTCATTGATATGATAATCATAGAAAAAATAAATATCATAGGCCAACTATTCTCAAATATATTTAGTACAGTCTCTTGTAACATATACGCTCACTTCCTATTCTTGGGCGTTTTCTACATGATTTTCTTCTTGTTCTTTTACTTCTCCATATGCAGTAATATCCTCATAAACAGTAAAAAACATATCTACTACCATTTTACTATTTTTTTGCGTGGTTTTCAAAGTTTTTACATCAATTATTTTTTCTTTTTTTGTTAATCTTTCTTGCATTTTATCGATTCCTAATTCTACTGCTTGTTGTACCGCTTCATTTTTCGTTAATATCTTATCCGTTTTAATCACTTCTGTTTGCTCTTCTTTTTGGAAACGAATTGGCAAAACAAAGTGTTCCCATATCTTATCTACTTGACATTCTTTTTGACGAAATGGTTTGGAATTAAACAATTCAAAACGATGATTAAAATATTCAACTGTATATACAGTATTTTTTCTTCCCGTCTTTTTCACATCATAATAATGATATGGTATTTCTACTTCTACTTCATACCACACTTCTCCATATACCTTCCCCTTCGCACTGACTTTGTTCTTTACCTCTTCGTTTAACTTTATTTCTCCACTAATAATAATATCTCCAGATTTTACATAATCATTATTTTTTCTAATAATTTCTCCCTGAGATGCTTCTACTCTTCTTACAATCGCATCTTTCTTCGCAACAATATGACGAATATTTGGTTCTTTTTTCTTACTGGCTTGTTTTCTCATTTCAACACGTATCACATATTTTGTCCCTACTGTTTCTATTTCCATCCACTCTATTTTATCTTGATTATTTTTAATGATCTTTTTCTTAATTTGTTCTAACTGTTGATAACTCTTCTTCCACTGATAACGGTGAATTCCTTCTTTTTCTAGTTCTCTTTTTAAAAAATTACGTACATCTTTATCTAAATAAACAATCTCTACTTGATAAATAATATGAGATAAAGCAATTAATACAGCAAGTCCCAAAAAGATACTAAGGAGTAATACATGATTTTTTTTCCATTTCTTTTTGAAACGATTTACTCCATAAGTATCTATTATATTTATACGATAAATTGTCTTTAATTCCTTTAATTTCTCGTAATCTTTTTCATATATGGTAATTAGAAGTGTCTTTCGATCAATTTGAATGACTTTCAAAAGTGAAATTTTATGTGTGATTAATCTTTTGATAAAACGTTCTAAGTTTTTTCCTTCTACTTTTAATTGAACTCGATTTTGTCTTTCTAAAAAATTTTTTAAATTCATTAGAATCACCTAAATTCTATTTTCTCAAACTTTCCTTTAATTAATACCTCATCTTCTAACAGTCTTGTAATTGTCAGATTTTTACCCGTAATAACAATTCTATTTTGATCACTTAATATATCAATTCCCGTATCACTAATTCTACTGATCTCTTTATAATTGACAATATCAATTTGATCTTCATAACAATGCATAGAAAATTCTGTTTCTAATAAATATGAACGAATTTTTGAAATCATTTCCATAAAGTACCACCTATCACATTGTATGTTTTAAAGTCTTGTTTATGTATCTCTTTTTATCTCATAGAATTTTTGATATAATGAGACCAAGGGGGAGAAGTATATGAAACGTAGTATTCTCATTATTTTAGGAAAAATAATTGCTTGGATCGGCAAGCGATTAGGTCGAGGTAGCACGCTTCCTGGACAAATCGTTTTAAAATTTGAACCAGATATGTTAAAAAAACTAGAACTTCCAAATCATATCATTGCTGTTACTGGTTCTAGTGGAAAAGGTAGTATTACAAAAGTAATTGCTACTATTTTAAGACAAGATGGTCATACCGTAGCGCATAATGAATCAGGCTCTAATCTAGAAGCAGGAATTTTAACCATGTTATTACAGGAAGCAACCATTGGAGGAAAAATAAAAGCAGATTATTTAGTATGTGAAGTAGATGAAAGATATACGAAGTTTGTCTTTCCAAAGATTCATCCTCAATACGTGGTAATTACAAACATCACTAGAGATCAACCACCTAGACAAGGTCACTTTGATAAAGTATTTACAGAAATAGAAAAAGCTCTAGATGAAAATATGCACTTAATATTAAATGCGGATGATCCCTATCTACAAAAGTTTGAAAATCATGGTTGTAAAATTACTTATTATGGAATCGGTAAAAATAGATATTCTAGTACAACCTCAAAATATGAGAATTTAAATATTTCTCATTGTCCTATTTGCCATAAAAAATTACAATACCACTACTATCAATTTGAAGCATTAGGAGATTATTATTGTAGTTGTAACCAATTTCAAAGACCAACTCCACAATATGAAGCAACAAGTTTAAACCTAGAAAAATCAAAAATGACAATCAATAAAAAATATGAGATGTATTTAAAACCCACCCTACTTTATAATGCTTATAATATGTTAGCATGTTATACATTACTTGCATGTTTAGGAAAAAAAGAAAAACAAATCGCTGAACAATTAACGGAAATATCGAGACATGCTTCCAAAGAAAATTTCTTTACGGTTGGAAAACGTCATGTCCATGTTTTAAATAATAAAAATGAAAATAGTACGACATTTAATCAATCAATTGCTTATACAACTCGTTTTAAAGATGAGAAAACAATTGTGATTGGTTGGAAAGAGATTAGTAGAAGATATCAATATGAGGATTTATCATGGCTATATGATATTGATTTTGAATTATTAAACCACCCTACTTTAGAAAAAGTAGTATGTGTTGGTATTAATCGTTATGATATTGCTACAAGAATGAAATATGCAGGAATTGATGAGAAAAAGATTGTTGTTTTTGAGAACTTAGAAGAAGCAGTATTTTATTTGAATCATAGAACCAAAAAAGATATATTTGCTATATTAAATTTCGATTACGTAAAACCATTTTCAAAACTCATGAAAGGAAGTGATAAACATGGAAATTAAAATCGCTCACCTTTATTATGATTTAATGAATCTATATGGAGAAAACGGAAACATCAAAGCATTGAAAAAGCAATTAGAAGAACAAAATATTTCTGTAAAAGTTTTATCACTTACAATCGATGATGAACTAAATTTCAATGAATATGATATGGTATATATGGGAGCAGGTACAGAAGAAAATCAAAAACTCGTTGTGAAACATTTACTAAAATATAAAAATGAGATTGAAACAACAATTCATCAAAATAAATTATTCTTAATCACTGGAAATGCGATTGAATTATTTGGGCGATATATTTTAACAACTGATAAGAAAAAAATAAAAGCTTTAAATATCTTCCCTTATTTTGCAAAACAAGAAAATTTTCGTATTGCAGATGAAGCATTATTCCAATGTGATTTCGTAAAAGAACCAATTCTAGGATTTCAAAACCAAAACAGTGTCATGCGAGAAAATAAGAATCCCCTATTCCATGTTTTAAAAGGAACCGGATCTTATCCAAATTCTAAGAAAGAAGGAATTCACGAATATGAATTTTATGGAACTTATTTAATTGGTCCATTATTACTTCGTAATCCAGAACTATTAAAATATTTTGTTAAAAAAATAATTCTTTCTAAAGAACCAAATTTCAAATTCAAAAACTTTTCTCTACAATTAGAGAAAAAAGCACATGATACTTTTATGGAAAACTATTATAAAGAATTTATCGAAGAAAAAAAGGCATCCAAATAATGGATGTCTTTTTATGTTTAACTATCTAATCTTTTTTTTACCATCTTTGTCAGTGTAGTATACATTTCCATCTGAATGTTTAGTAACATGAAAAACTTCTTTACCTTCTTTTTTTTATTGAGTAACATAGTTTTCTAGTCCCTTATCATCTATATAAGTTGTCAAATTTATTTCGCTATTTCCAGAACCTCCTTTACATTGTAGTGTACTACTACGATCATTATTCTTCAAAATATCTCCTCCTCATCTAATTTTATTTACACATTGCGATATAGCAATTCCAGTAGCTACAGATACATTCATAGAAGAATTATTACCAAACATATCAATATGTACTGTATCATCAACTGTATCTAATGCCGCTTGAGAAACTCCATTCTGCTCATTACCAACCACAAATGCATAAGCCTTCTGTTGCTCAAAACTATAATTTTGTATTGGAATACTTTGATTTGTCAATTCTAAAGCTAAAACAGTAATATTATGAAGTTGTAAATCACGAATACATTTTTTCGTGTCATCATGAATCTCATAATCCACATAATTAATCGTATTTCTAGAAACTCTAGTTAATTTTTTATTTTTTAAAATATCTATTGGTTTGGTACCACAAATATATATTTTACTAACACCTAACGCATCAGACAGGCGAAAAGCACTACCAACATTGACAATATCACTTATGTTATCTAACACTAAATAAATTGGAAACTTTTTTTGTATATGTTTATAATTTTGATGCGTTAATTGTACATTTGCCATTTATATACCTCCTTCGTTCCATACTTGTTGTAAAGCCCATTCAACTGCAACCCCAAACATTTCACTATAAGAATGAAATTGGGTAGTTAATTCAATATATCGATCCATATCATCGGTTTCATATAATTTGGGATCATTATCTAACTGATCACCTGTATAAGGAGAAAAATAAATAAACTCCCAAAATCCTTGAAATTTTGTAAATGTTTGAAAGAAATTATCTGTTAAATAATCTCCTATTCTTACATTGATTTTTAAATTTTTTCTACCTTTTAATAAAGATTCCATTCCCGAAGGTAAAACAACATCAATTGCCATAAAAACACCTCTATTTGTATCTAAAATAACACTTTATTTTTAAAAAATCAATCAAAAACACCAATTAAATTGGTGTCTCTATTACTTATCTCTTACTTTCGCATTTAATTTAGATTCTACTTCTGTAATCATTTTATTAAATACTTTCATAACTTCTTCATCTGTTAATGTTTTTGTAGCATCTTCAAATGTAATGGAATATGCGATTGATTTTTCATTTGCGCCTACATTTTCTCCTGTGTATACATCAAATACATCAATATTTGTTACCATACGTCCACCTGTATGTTTTAAAATATCCATCACTGCTTTAGAAGTTACTTGTTTATCTACAATGAATGCGACATCTTTATGAATTGCTGGATATTTAGATACTTCTTTATATTTTACCATACGTACTTTATGTGACATGATTTTTAATAAATCTAATTCAAATACATATACTTCTTTTTTACACTCTGTAGGATGTACTTGACCAAAGTATCCCACTACTTCACGATCAATTAATAAAGCGCAACTTCTTCCTGGGTGAAATTCTTTTGGTAAATTGTTTGTATCAAATGAATAACGATTATTTAAACCTAAATACTTCATAATGTTTTCAATGATTCCTTTTACATAATAGAAATCAACTACAATTTTTTCTTGTTGCCATAGATTATTGGTACCTATTCCATATAACAATCCTGAAATCATTGGTTTTTCTACATATTCTTCATTTTCTTTATAATAGATATTTCCAGATTCATAGATGGCAACATTTTTTTGATTTCTACTAATGTTATATTCCCATACATTTAATAGAGATGGAATTAAACTCTTACGTAAATATTTTCTATCTTCTGTTAATGGATCTAATAATACAATATCTTCATTTTGGTAGTTTGTATATTTATTGGCATCTTCTTTTTTTACAAGGGAATAAGTAATAACTTCTGTTAATCCTAGTCCTTGTAAACGATGACGTAATTCTTTTGTTAATAATTCTTTTTTAGAATAACTTCCCTCTTTTGATTCTAATACAGGTAGTTTTCCTACAACATGTTCATAACCATATATTCTACCTACTTCTTCGATTAAATCTTCTTTGATATTTACATCTAATCTTCTAGTAGGTACAAATACTTTGAATGTTTCATTTTCTTCTTGTACTTTGAACCCTAAACGAGTTAAGACATCAATGACATTTTCTTTTGTTAATGTCATACCAAGTACTGCATTTATCTTTTCTAATGTAATATCGATTTCTTTATCTTCTTTACTTGTTGTATCATGTGTTAAGATTCCATCATATACTTTTCCATCGGCATATTTTTCTAATAGATAACAAGCTCTATTTAATGCTTCCTTACATCTATTTGGATCAATCCCTTTTTCATATCTACTAGATGCTTCACTACGTAAGATAGTTTTTGCTGTATAACGAATATGAATTGGTTCAAAGATAGCAGCTTCAATAAATATATTTTTTGTATCCATTTCTACTTCTGTAGAAAGTCCTCCCATAACACCAGCTAAAGCGACTGCTTCTTTTTCATTTGCAATAACAATATCGCTTGTTTTTAGAGTTCTTTCTTGTCCGTCTAATGTTTTTAAACTTTCATCTTCATGTGCCATACGAACAATTACTTTATCACCAAGACGATCTTTATCGAAGAAATGAAGTGGTTGTCCATACTCTAACATCACATAATTACTAATATCTACTACATTGTTAATAGAACGGATTCCACTTGCCATAAGACGTTCTTTCATCCATTCTGGACTATCTTTAATCACTACATCTTTTACAATTTTACCTAAGTAAATAGGACAGTTTTCAGTTTGTACATCAATTGTCATACAATCATTTACATTGTCTTTTAATACCTTTGGTGTGTTTTCTGGATATGTAACAGGACGGTTATAGATTGCCCCTACTTCATGGGCCATACCTAAGATACTTAGTAAATCACCACGATTTGCAGTTAATTCAAAATCGATGACTTCATCATCATATCCCATATAATGAATCGCATCTTCTCCAACTGGTGCATCATCAGGAAGAACATGAATCCCTGTTTTATCTTCTTCACTCATATATTTAGATTCAATTCCTAATTCTTCTAAAGAACAACACATTCCATTAGAATCCATACCAGCTAACTTTGCTTTTTTTATTTCGATTCCATTTGGTAATTTCGCACCTATTTTCGCAACTGGAACTTTAATTCCTTGTCTCATATTTGGTGCCCCACATAAGATTTGAACGACTTCATCTCCTAAATCTACTTTACAGATATGAAGTTTCTTACTTTCAGGATGCATTTCACATTCTAGAACATGACCTACTACAATGCCAGTAGCTTCACTAACTTTTTCAACACTTTCGTATTCATTTCCAGCTAGTACCATTTTATTGGCTACTTCATGAAAGTTTAAGTCATCTACTTTTACATAGTCATTTAAAAAACTTTTACTAACACGCATCTTATTCTCCTCCTTCTACTCGATTGAAATCATTTAAGAATCGAAGATCATTGGTATAGAAACTACGAATATCTGTTATTCCATATTTTAACATTGCAATTCTTTCTGGTCCCATACCAAATGCGAAACCAGTATATTTTTCTGGATCATATCCATTATCTCTTAATACATTTGGATGTACCATTCCACTACCTAGTATTTCAATCCATCCTGTTCCTTTACATAATGGACAACCTTTTCCACCACATTTAAAACATGATACATCTACTTCTATAGATGGTTCTGTAAATGGGAAGAAACTTGGACGAAGACGAATTTCACGATCTTCTCCAAACATTGTTTTAGCAAGTATTTCTAGAGTCCCTTTTAAATCAGCAAGAGAGATATTCTCATCAACTACTAATCCTTCTATTTGGTGGAATTGATGAGAATGAGTTGCATCATCATTATCTCTACGATATGTTTTACCAGGACAAATAACACGAATTGGTTTCTTTTCTTTATTTGCTTCCATTGTTCTTGCTTGAACAGGAGATGTTTGCGTACGAAGTAATACTTCATCTGTAATATAGAAACTATCTTGACTATCTCTAGCAGGGTGTCCTTTTGGTAAGTTTAATAGTTCAAAGTTATATAAATCTAACTCTACTTCTGGTCCTTCTACAACATCATATCCCATAGATACGAATAAATCTTCTACTTCATTAATAATTTTAGTAATTGGATGAATTCCTCCGACAGTAAGTTCTGTACTAGGAAGTGTAATATCAATGGTTTCTTTCTTTAAACGTTCTTCTAATTCTTTTTGTTCTAGTTCTTGTTTTTTATTTTCTAATAATTGATTAACTTCTGTTTTTAACATATTTAAAGAACGTCCAAATTCTTTTTTCTCCTCGACAGATAAACTTCCCATCTTACTACTAAGACTTTGAATTGGTCCTTTTTTACCTAAATATTCTACACGAATGTCGTTTAATTCTTTGGTACTAGCTGTTTGATTTACTTTGCTTTCAATTTCTTGTTTTAATGTATTTAATTCTTCTATCATATGATTCCTCCTATTCTTACAAAGAAAAAAGTCACATCCTAGATAAGGACGTGACAATACGTGGTACCACCTTAATTTATAGCTAAAAGCTACCTCATAGATTATAACGCATCACCGATATATATTTTCTTATATACAGCTCCAAAGACGAATTCATAACGCTTTTTTATCTACTTTCCACCAACCGTAGACTCTCTTTTAAAAAGGTGAGTTACTACTACTTCTTTTTCTTTGCTTTTTTTGTAAACTAATTAGATTATACCATAATTCCTTTTTATTTCAAGTATAATTTAAAAAAAGTATTCAACTTGAACACTTTATTCATGATATGTATATTTATAATTCTCATTCGTATTTTTCACTTGTACATAACTACTATTTGAAAAGATTTCTCCCGTTTTAGGATTTTCTATTTCTTTATCAATATAATTACCATTTTTTAACTCTCCTACTGTTACAGTTGCAGTTGCTCCATTTGCTGGTAATAATTCCGCATGATCTGCAAAATAGTTTTTAGAACCATTGATAATACTGTTTACTTGTTGTTCGTAAGCATTTTCGTTAGAACGATTAATTGCTCCAAAAACATTCGGAAATACAATCACTGCTAAGATTGCTAAAATAGTAAGAGTTGCTAATAATTCAATTAAAGTAAATCCATTCTTTTTCATATCTTCACCTAATTTACTTGTGGCGTACAACTATCAAATAATTGATTATCATAGTTTAATGCACCGTGATTATTTACAGTATATTTGACATATTTTCCTAAATCGATCTCTTTTCCTGTTGAAGCATCCGTAACAGGTGATTCTAACTTTCCATCTGCTACTAACTCACGTAATGTAACACAAAACACATTTCCTGGAGTACGAACATAATCATTTTGTCTTTCATCTAAGTAAAGAGAACCAGCATTATAAATTAATTTCATGGTCGATTCATTAATTGTTTCTTTGGAACTATTTAGTTGATTCAAAATAGGTGGTAATGATATTAACGCAATAATTCCTAAGATTACAATAACACCTAAAAGTTCTACTAATGTAAATCCCTTTTTCATGTTTCCTCACCCTATTCTCATGTTCATTATAACGATTTTTAAAGTTTTTGTAAAGAAAAGAATTACTTCTTTACATATCGTAATACTCAAGTAATTCTTCAATCTTCATATTTCTTAATTTGTTCTGATGAATTGTATTTACTACACTAAAGTCAAATGTATAATATACATCACCTAAAATAAATTCAACACGATCGATATTTGAAAATAAGTTCAATAGAATTGCACTATCTTTTTCAAATACACTATTATCTGGTGTTTCAATTCCTTCTTTATAAGTAATTGTAATTGTTCTTGGACTATTTGTCATATCCGCTTTTACTTCTTCATATGAATTCGCACTTTCTAAAAGATTCATCAATTCTTTTAATTTATTTGTATCATTTAAATCCATTGCTTTATATGATTCGATTTTTTGAACATCTTCTGTTTTAATTTCTTTTGGTTCAACTTTTACTGTATTCATTGGGATAAAGAATAAATATGGTGCTGTAAAGATTGTTAAAACAAGAGCTATTCTAAATTCTTTTCCATTGGAAAGACGAATTGCTTTCATTGTAATTAATTTATTTAAATAATAAATTAATACAGTGGATACAATAAATGCTAATAAAGTATAAAGAAATGTATAAATATTCGTAAATGGATTGGTTACCAAAGGTTCTGCTAATTTGGTATTAATCCAATCAAAACGTGCTAAAAATTGTGTTAATAATAAGATCAATGTACCAACAATATATGATAGGAATGTAACGATACACGCTGGTAAAATAATCTTACGATAAGTTTCTTTTACTTTAATAACTTTTAATTTTTTTAGTGATAATAATACAATGATACTAATAATTGCAAATAAAACAATTAAAAAAATAAATAACCCAGGTGATACTAAATAAGCCACCCATGAAGGATAATTCATAAATCCACCCCTATTCTTAAATTTATTATAACACATTTTTTTCATTCTATCTACAAAAAAATTCTTCCCCGTAGGGAAGAATGTTGTTACATCATATCTTCTAACTTATCATTTGCTTTCTTTAATGACTTATTTACTACCTTTTCCATTTTATTCATCATTGGTTTGTTATATTTTTGATATGCTGCATAAGCACCTGCACCAGCAGCCATACCAGTTACTAACATAGCAAGACTCATCTTTTTCATAAAATCACCCTCTTAGCTAAAAAATATGATTGTATGTAATCTCTTACATACATTGTTAGTATTCCCTATATTTTTTGTTTTAAACGTTCTTTTAAAGTGGTTTTACGAATTTGTTCTTGATTATTTTTAATACTCTCTAAAAATGCTTGTGGTTCACCTAATAATATCAACTTCTTTTTGGCTCTTGTAATTCCTGTATAAACTAATTTACGATAAAGCATACGATGATATGACATGCTAAGTGGCATAATAACCACTGGGAATTCACTTCCCTGTGATTTATGAATGGTAATTACAAAACCATGTTTAATACTATTAAAATCTTTTGGTAAATATTTTACTAATAAACCGTCATAATCAATATATATTTCTTTTTTCTTAGATGTACTTTCTGATTCCAATACAATTCTTTCAATCGTTCCAATATCACCATTAAAAACATTCTCATCAGGCATATTTACAAGTTGTAATATTTTATCATGTTCTCTAAAAATGACATCTCCATAAGTAAATTCTCTTTTATCGATAGATGGTGGATTAAATACTTCTTGTAATTCTTTATTTAAGTTATCTATTCCGTTCATACCACGATACATAGGAGCCATCACTTGTACTTGTTTTTCAGTATATCCTTTTTCTAAAATTTGTTTACAAATTCCTTTTAAATTTTTACGTAGTGATAAACTAGAACACTGTAAAAAAACATAATCACTTTTTTCTTTTAAAAAATTATCACTTAAGTCATTTTCTTTAATTTCTTGAGCAAGTGTTGTAATATATGAATTTTCATCCTGTCGATACAGTAAATCTAACTCTACCATGGGAATCATATCACTTTCAATGAAATCTTTTAAAATTTGCCCTGGACCAACACTTGGCAATTGATTATAATCACCTACAAAAATAATTTGTATATGATTCTCTAACCCATCTAATAGGCTATGTAAAAGTGATATATCAATCATACTCACTTCATCGACAATAATGAATTTACCATGATCTTTATGAAAGGAATTAACACCAAATTCATTTGTTTCTTTATTCCATTTTAAAAAGCGATGAATGGTACTAGCTGGTAATAATGTTGTTTCACTCATTCTTTTACTAGCACGTCCAGTAGGTGCTAAAAGACGAATTTCTGATTCTAATTGATCATAATTTAAATGATTCAATTTTTGATATAATTCAATAATTGCTTTAATAATTGTTGTTTTTCCTGTTCCTGGACCACCTGTGATAATGACACAGTGATTGGTTAATGCTTCTTTGATTGCTTTATTTTGTTTTTCATTATAAGTGACACCACAACTTTCTTCATAACTTTCTATCGTTTTATCTAAGTTTTTATATTTTAACTGTGGTAAATGACATAAATAACTCATTTTATCAGCAATTTCTACTTCTGCTTGGTATATTTCTGCTTCATAATATCTTTCTTCTTCTTGATATATTTTTTCATCATCAATTAATTCATTTAATAATGTAGAAAAGGTATCACTATCTAATTCGTTTTTTAAATAAGTACAAACTGCTTGATATATTTCCTCTTGTGAAAAATAAGTATTACCAGTTTGAAATGTAAGCGTACGAATCATATATAAAATACAAGCCCGGATTCTTCTTTCATCCAATGGATCTATATTCTGTTTTCTTGCTATTTCATCTAATTTTATAAATGAAATGTCATCTACTTCATCCATTAATTCATATATATTATGTTCTAAATGTTCAATTGTATACGATTTATAAGTATTATAAATATTTAATGCATCTTTCATTGAAAAGCCTAATTCTGTTAAATAGACAATGGTCTTATGACTCTCTTCATATTTCACCAATACATCATATATTCTTTTTGCTTTTTTCGTAGATAGTTTGGGTACTAATGCTAAACAAGAAGCATCTTCCAAGATTTTTTCTAATGCTTTTTCTCCTAACACTTCGACAATTAAAGTTGCTTGTTTCTCACCAATCCCAGGAAATAAATCACTAGATAAAAAAGCAATCACTCCATCTTTATCTTCTGGTTTTATTTTCTCATATTCACTTACTTGAAATTGAAATCCATATTTTGGATGTTCTATTCCTTCTCCGTAAAATATGTAATTATCATCTTCGTTTAATTCATGAAAATATCCTGTAAATGTAATTGTTTTATTGACATAGTCTTTTAATCTTTCATCATTTGTTTCTCGTACTTTAAAAATTCCTATGATATATCCTTTCGGAGATGAGAAAATACTACGACGATAATTCCCTTTGATATAATATTTCACATTCTCACCTCTTTCTTTTTTTATTATACCATTACAATCAAAAAAGGCATATGCCTTTATCTCGAATGTCCCATAGACTCAGCATATTCCTCTACTCGATCCATATTCAAATTACCATTTAATACATCATATCCAAACATGCCATAAAATTCATCAAATGAAATTTTTTCTTTTAGCTCATCACTTAATAAATCATATCCATGATCACTCACATAACCACGATTACGCATGTCTTGTTGAACTTCTGGAGCCAATTGATCAAATCCATTTGGTTGTTCTACATCTGTTGCATATCCAATTCCAAATAATGCTGCACCCGTAATTCCACCTGCTAAAACCACATTTCTTACCGCTTTTCCAAGTGCTGCGAATTTATGTTCATTTTTTAATTTAACCACTGTATCACTATAAGATTCCATCACTTCTTGCATGGTCATTTCATTTTCAACTAGTTCCAAATTATCAACTGCATCTTTTCCTAATACAACACGAACTTGACTAACTCCACTTTGTTTTTTAGAGTCTTTATTCACTTTAAAAACATAAGTAATAGAACCATTTTTATTTGGAATTTCAACAGCTTTCGTCGTTGCTCTTTCATAGATCATCTCTTTGATTAATCCAGAAATTTCATGAAAATGTTTCACATTATTTTTATCGTGATTGACAATAAAATTTACATTATCTAAAGATCCTGGTAATGAATGAATTAAAATTTCATCTTGTTTATGTTTCATATTACACCTCTATCATCTTACTTTCATCTTACCCTCTTTCGTCATATTCGTCAATCTCATATGTCAATCTTCTGTTAATTCAGCAAATACTAATAATCGTATTTGTGGATTTGTTGTACATGTAATTAACACCAAATGATATGCTGTAGAAACTAATGGTGAAAAATCATTTGTATATACTTTTTTCTTATTTTGAATTAAGTAATGATATTTTTTATTTTTAATGGTTAATATAATGGAATCTCCTATTTGGCTTTGATGTAAATCATTAAAAACAGATGGTACACTATGTCCAGCTAAATAAATGGTATTTGAAATATCTAGTGTTTGATTTAACGATACAACTTGATTTTGAGCAATAATTTCTTCTATGTTTCCTTTTTTAATCATACTTTTTTTATTGGTACGAACTAATTCAATCATTCCCAATATATCACTATTTCTTATTCTATTTTGCTCATATAATTTTATTTCTATTTTCTTTTTCTGTTCTTTCTTTGTTTCATTCTGATGAAATAAAAACGTATAAAGCATGACACTGATTAATATAATCATTCCTACATATTTTATCCATCTCATCTTCTTTTCTCTAACACCATTCCAAAAATTAAAATACCACACCCAACAATCGTAATCCCTATAATCCATTTTTTCGTTTTTTCAATATAGTTTTCCGTATTTGGATATTGTTCCAATTGATTTGTTACTTGCAATGTTACGACTTGTTCATGGTCTTGAATTGTAAATGGAATCTCATCTGTTTTTAAAAGATACCCTTTTTTTGATTTGACTTCTTTCCAATAATAATTTCCACTTGGTAAGTTTTCAACACGAATGATACCGCTTCCATCTGTTGTCTTTTTATATAGAAGTGTTCCCTCACGATTATATAATGCGAATGTAGTATTATTTAATGGAAGCCCCTGTTCATCCTTCTTATTTAAAATAACAGTTCCCTTTTTCCATTCATTTTTAATAACTGGATCAAATTGTAGTTCTAATTGATAATCATTCGTTACAACAAATGGATATTGTTCTAAATTAGATTGATACCCTTTTAAAGTTTTTGTTTCTTTTAAATAATAAGTACCAGGTTTTAAATGTTGATGGATGATTATTTTACCCTGCTCATCACTTTTCAATTTCAACAATTCTTGATCATTCCTATCATATAATGTAAACTCTACATTTTCTAAGGGAATTGTTTCATATTGTACTTTTCCTTGATTGATTCCATTCATCTTTTCTCCTAATTTTGTAAATTCCAAATGAATTTTATATTGTTCATTTTTTAGTTTCATTTCTTTTTCTTCTTTTCCTTTTAAATAAAAGCAATGCATTTCTTGATCTAATTGATATCCTTCTTGCGTTTTTATTTCTTTTAAGCAATAATTACCAAATGGTAATTGTTCCCATACAATATTACCATCATCATCAGTCTTTTTTGTGGAGATTAATTTTTCTCCACGGTATAATTCAAATGTTACATCAGATAAAGGTACATTCTCTTCTCCTACTTTATGTAAGTGTATCATACCTGTTTCTGGTTTATTGAATAATTCATATGTAATAGTATCTTCTGTTTGATCATCAATTACTACTTCAAAATCCTCTACTTTTTGATATTGCTCTGTTGTATTTAACTGATGAATGCGATAGGTGCCAAAAGGAAGTGATACTTGTGCAATTCCTAAATCATTTGTTGCAACTAGTATCATTTCATTGGTATTGATATTTAATATTTGAAAAGTAATAGCTGGTTCTGGAATATTTTTTTCCTGATCAATATCTTCTAAATACTTTTTTAAGACCAATGTTTTTTCTTCAGGTGTTTCATAAACTGTCATTGGATATATTTTCCCATGTTCATATATTTTTACAACATATGTTTTATCATCTAAAACATAGCCATAAGACGGTGTTATTTCTTTAACATGATATACATCTTTTGGTAATTCTTTTGATTTCGCAAACCCATTTTCATCAGTTACTAATGTATCTACTAACTCCCCTTGTTTATTTCTTACTTCATATTGCGCTCCTTTTAAGCTTCTACCCTTTGGAGCTTCCCCTTTCGTTTTTGCATCTTGTTTTAATAATTCTATGTTATAACCTTCTGTATTCCATTTTAAATAAGAATTTATTTCACTATGAATTCCAAAAGTTGCTAGTGTCTGTGAATTTTCTTTCCGATAGATCATACTTGTATCTGTATTCATAAGTTTATAAAGTTCTAATGTATGAGAACCTACTTGATATGCTCTAATGGTAAGTTGATTCCCCTCTTTTTGCACTTCTGGATTTTCTTTTTTTAACTGATATTCTGCTAGCACTTGATTGGTATCAGTCATCGTTTTTTCTTCTCCTGATTGGAAAGAAAATGTTTTACCATCAAATGATGGTTTATTTTGGTGTTTCTTTATTAAATTTAATATTTCATTTTTTTCATTTGAAACCAATATGACTTGACCAGTACGATTTAATCCTGTTGTAAATAAAATATTCGTCATACCTAATGTTTCCCAGATTAACTGTTGGGTTGCTAGATAATAATTTCTACTCTGATGGTTTGGATACTGATATCCATAATAAGCATATAATTCCATTTTTTCTTTTTGATCATTCGTAATATGAGCAATATCAAAATAAGGTGTAGAATCATAAAGATTAGATAAGATATAAATTCCTGGTTCTACACAATAAGCAATTTTATTGTTAGCAAACACATAACCTTGCTTATTAGAAAACTCCTTTCCTAAAATGTTTAAATTCGTATAAGTATTTTCCATATACGCAATACGAATATTGGTATCATTTGTTCCTGCATGACAAACTGATATCATCATGAAAAACAAAAGTACACTCAATGTCAATAATTTTTTCTTCATATTTATCCCTCCTATCAATTACTTACGATATAAGGGGGACAAATTCCTGCAAAAAAAATAATCTTTAGATAATTTTTTTCTAGAGATTATTTTCTAATAATTGATTTACTTTCTTCATTTGATTTTTATGGATATTTTCTTTTTGATCAATATACTGTCTAAAATTTTGTTCTGTATTTGTTTCGGTATCATCTAACAATGCTTCGATATCATCAAAGTCATCTTGAATATCAAAATCTTCATCATTTAAATGAATTTGCAACTCCATCATTTTTTTATAGATTTTTAATAAATCTTTTTTCTGTTTAATTTTTAACATACGAAGTTCATGACTACTAATGATATCAGTTTCATTTAATTCTGTTTGAAAATTCTTTAATCCTTCTTTTAAAACACTGGTATCTTTATCACGATAAACAACTTCTGTTTGTATAACTGGTTTTTGCACTTCAATCACTGTTGGTTCAACGATTGTCTCTTGTTCTGTTTTCCTGTGGAAAATCTTTTCTCTATCTAAGATAAGACAAAGAATTAATAGAATAAACGTAATAAATGCAATAAAAGTTACTAATTCTAATAAAGCAAAGACACTTTCATTTTGGTACAGTGATAAAGCATCTGATACATTTAATTTATTTTTAGAAACTAAATATAAGAACAATAGGAAATCCGTTTCAATCAGTACAAATTGTCCAATCCATAAATTTCTAATTTTCTTGGTCCATCTAGAGCAAAAGAAGATAGACAAGAAAGCAATATGACTTATCATTACAATCAAGAAATAAAGTGCTAGATCAGGGAAATAATAACCTGTTAAAAGATTTGTCATGATATAATCAAATGCAGATAATATTTCTTGATGATAGATCATTAATACAATGAAACTAAATATTCCATAGAGAATATATGCTTCTTTTTTCGCAATTGTCTTTCTTACTTTCTTACAATAATAGAAAATAAAGGCAATTAAGATAAAAAGTAATGGGAGTTTTGATGTAAAGAAAGTCTGTATAAAGATTCCCAATTTATCTAATATCGACATTTGAACCATAACTCCCACCCCCTTTTTATTAGTTTATGAGTTCAGCGATATATATTGTTTGTGTCTTACTATTATGATTTGTACATGTAATTAATGTTAATGTTGTCTTATTGAAATTACGATGAATTGCTACTTTTCCTGTTTTTTTCTCTTCATAAATGTTTACAATTTGATAAGTATAATTTTGTCCTTGATACTCTATTGTGACAGTATCTCCAACATTTAATTTATATAAATCATTAAAATATGCGATTTTTCCACGTCCTGAATGTGCTGCTAAAATAAAGTTCCCGAAAGCGACATCTGGATAAGTACTTGTAGGCATAATTGCTACGTGCTTATCAACATCGTTTTCCTTTGAATTCATAGATACAAAACCTGCTTTTAAATTGATTTTGGGAATGGTAATTGTACCAATATAATTCGCATTATCTTGATATTTTGGAACAACTACCCCATCATCATCTACTTCTGTAGCTGTTTCTGTATCATTCGCTACAGTAATTTCTGGGACATCAATTTCTTCACTTGTAATACCTTTTTCATTTTGTTCATATAATTTAAAATTCATACCATCAAAGATTTCTTGACGTTTATTTGTAATATAAGAATATGAGAAAAGGTATAAACCAAGACAAAATAGGAAAAAGCCAAAGACGAGGCAATGGCTTTTTTTATTTAGAATGTTTTTTCTTAGTCGCATAAATTGTTCCAGCCCCTAATGTAAGAATGACAAATCCCATTACTGTTAGTACTGTTGAACTTTTAGAAGAAGTATCAGGAACCTCTACATATGGTTGATTATACATAATTGTTTCCTGTTCAGGAGTATCTTCTGAAATTGTAATATGGATGATTTCTTTACTTAAAACATAATCAGATGGTGCACTTACCTCTTCTAATGTATATTCACCAAATGGTAAGTAATTAATCGTATATGCATCTTCTGTTGTTGTCCATTCTGCTACGATGTTACCGTCTGAATCTTTTAATACTAATTTTGCTCCAGCTAAAGATTCTTTCGTTGTTGCATCTTGTTTTATAATTGTAATTTTTCCATAGCTTGGATAGAATGAAACTGTTGTACTAGCTGTTGTTTCTTCATCATAAGTCTCTGGTGGTGCAATTGTTTGATATGAAGAACCACCTGAGTAAGAATATAATACTTTATTTACAAATTTACCTGTAATTTTTACAGTCACTAATTCTTTATTTCCTAATTCCTCAACAGGAACACGAATATAGAATTTCTCTCCTGGATTAAATGTAGAACGTGGTTTTCCACTTTCATCATAAATAATTGCTTTTTGCGCTCCAGAAGTAATATTTACAGTATATGATTTCATATTAGAACTTCCATTTACTGTAACTAAAGATGAAACAAAGTATTTTTTATCTTCTGAAAAATTCATTTTTTGTGTTGCTGATGCACTAATACTTGCTTTTGCATCACTTGTATTACGTGCCGATAAAGCACCATTTAATAATGCTTCAATTTTTGGTTTTACATTTTGTGGATCGGTTGGATTTTGTTTATAATATGCTGGAATCATTCCATCTTTACCATCTGGTACTCCAGCAATACGATCTCCATACCAATAAATAGCTACCTGTGTAATATAAGTATCTTTATCAGCATCACCAGTAATACTTTTATTTGGATATCCATTTTCAATTAAATATTGATAACCTTTATCCAACTTTTTGATCTTCGCAACTGTTAAACCAGTTGGATTATCTTTACCTAGCTCTAAACAGTATGCTACTCTACCATCATTTAAATAGTTTTGAGCATAATATAACCCTGGTTCTAGGTATGGTGTTGTCCATGGCGCATTTGTACTTACTTGTAATGTCGCAGGTGCTTCTTTGGCATTTGCAAACACTGGCATAATTAATAAAATAAGTGTCAATAACATCCATTTGCAAAGCTTTGAACTTTTGAATCGTTTCATATAAAACTCCCCCTTCTTTTTGAATGGTTTCTATCCTACCACAAAATTCATTTTTTTGCAAGTTCAACTATAATTTATGTAAAAAAAATGAAAAAAGACTACACATTTTTCTCATTTTTCTTTTGACCCACCAAGGCATAAATTAATAAAAAAACATAGGCAATATCAAAATAAATCATATTATCTAATAAAAATAAAGTATTTAACCCTTCATATTGAAGACTTCCTAACTTATTTAAATAAACCGATACGATATTATTATCAAAATAAGTACGACCATAAATCAATATAATTAATAAATTCATAAAAATAAATAAACATTGAAAATAATTATCTTCCTTTGTTTTTAATTGTAAAACATACTCTATACATATATATCCTACAAAAAATAAATTTAACATAAAGTAAAAATACATTGATATCATATTAGGTGGATTTGTACTATTTAAATTGGCATTTAACATATTAGAAAAACTTACAATAAATAAAACTGTAACGATAAAAAGTGACACATTTCTCACATAATATAAAACCTTTTTCACATGACACCTCCATCTTCTAATAAAAAGTTAATAAAATGAATATGATCTTCTAATACATGTATGATATATTGTTGTGAAAATGTAATTGTATTTATAAAAGCATTACTTTTATTTGTAGCTTTATAATAGTGATAATTTTCTTGTAATTGACTAAGTTCATAACCAGCATAACTATCATATTCTTTTATTTTTTCTTGATACATTTCTTCTAAATCCATTCCATCGATCTTTTTATTTTCTAAAGAATTAGAAATAGATTCCATTAATTCAGAATTTGGCAACATGTTTTTTACACACTGTAAATATTTATACATATGAACATCATTCACAGAGTTTAACTCATCTAAACATTGTGAATTACTCATTCTATCTTCGACTGCTTTTAAATAATTCTTTAAAGACAATAATTCTTGTGTAGTAAATGTATTCGTATGATCAATTGTTTTTAATTGCTGATTCTTTTCATATAAATCATTTTGTAATTTTCTAAATGTACTTTTTGTACTTTGTGAAACATAAAATACATCTGTCTTTTCTTTTTCTGATATCGCATACATGTGAAATAGATTCGCAAGTAATAAGTAACCCCCAACAATAAAAATAATGGCAATACAGATAAATTGAATCCAAGTTCTAACCCCTTTTTTTGATTCCATTTTATACAACTCCTACTCTAATTATATTGTACCATATCTTGGCAAAGAAAAAGAAGCAAATGCTTCTATACTTCTAAATTTCCTCCTAACATAGATTTAATATGATTCAAATAGACTTCCAACAGATTTGCTTTTTCTATGGTTTGATTAACTGTTAATGGAATCTTTCTTTCTTTTTCACCTTCCACTTTTAAAATTAACTCTCCCACTTGTTCGCCTTTTGTTACTGGGGCAGTTAATTGTTTCATTTTTACTTCATAATCGGCATTTTTCTTTTTTCCTACTTTTTTATTTAATACTGTAACATCATACATGGGTACTAATTTAACTGCTTCTTTTTTCCCTTTTTCTACACGAACTGTTCCTACTACACTATCTTTACTTAATACTTTTTCTGCTATATATTGACTAAATCCATAGTCTAACATACTTGTTGTTTCATTGTTTCTTGTTTTGGTATCAGGCTCCCCCATAACCACTGTAATAAATCTCGTGTCACCACGTTTTGCTGTTGATGTTAAACAATAACCAGCTTCTTTGGTATAACCAGTTTTTAATCCATCAACGCCATCATAAAAACGTACTAATTTATTGGTATTCACTAACCATACTTTATTCTCCTGATTTTCTCTTAAATAATCTTCATAAATAGATGTAAATTCTAATACTTTTTCGTGACTTACTAATTCTTTGGCAATCATTGCCATATCATAAGCACTAGAATAATGATTAGCAGTATCTAATCCATGAGGGTTTTTAAAATTAGTATCATTTAAGCCTAATTCTTTGGCACGCTCATTCATTTGTTTTACAAATTCATCTTCTGTTCCTGCGACTGCTTCTGATAGTGCTACTACAGCGTCATTTCCAGAAGCAACAGCAATTCCCTTAAATAAATCTTGGACTGACATTTTTTCTCCAGTCTCTAATAATATTTGACTTCCTCCCATACTAGAAGCATTTTCAGAAACAGTAATCATCTGATTCCATTTTAAATCACCACGGTCAATTGCTTCTACAATTAATAACATACTCATCATCTTTGTCATAGAAGCAGGCGCTAATTTCTCATGAGAATTTTTTTCAAAAATAATCTCACCTGTACTTGCCTCTATCATAATTGCACTTTTGGCATTTTCTGCTAAACTAACTGCTTTTACATGCCATGGAAACATAATTAAAATACCTAACAACAGCACAAATCCTTTTTTCATAATTCACCTCTAATACGTTTTATGTTATTTCCATTTTTTCTAGAACAAAACATTGCGAGAAAGATCATATGTTGTTACAATATCAATAATAGAGGTTATGTATATGAAAAGATTTCAGTCGACAAAAATCGCTAGTTTCTTAGGAATATTTTTTAATTTATTATTATTTCTCATCAAATTTATCGTTTCCATGATTACATCAAGTCAATCTATGATGGCGGATGCAATGAATAGTTTAGGAGATATCTTCTCCTCCCTTATGACATGGATTGGAAATAAAATAGCAAGTAAACCAAAAGACCAAGATCATAATTTAGGACATGGAAAAGCAGAATATATCTATTCCCTTTTTATTAGTATCATTATTATGATGATGGCTATCACATTAATCAAAGATTCTATCTTCTCTCTTTTCTCACCATCCAAATATCATTTTTCTATTTGGTTAATTATCGTCTGTCTAATTACCATTTTAACAAAATTAGGACTATATTTTTATATTCATTATTTATCTAAAAATTTAAATAGTCTCCTTTTAAAAGCAAATGCGAAAGATCACTTATATGATTCATTTATTACTTGTATTAATTTAGGAGCAATTCTATTAACACAATATGGTATTTATTTCATTGATAGTATTGCTGGTATTTTTATTGCTCTATGGATTTTCTATCAAGGCTTTAAAATATGCAAAGAAAGTTATGACGTATTAATGGATAAAACAATCGATCCTAAAAAACGTAGCGAAGTATTAAATATTATAAAAAAATATCCAAAAGTAAAACGTATGAGTCATTTTGTTGCCATCCCTGTTGGTTATCAATATCAAATTTCATTTACAATTTATGTAGATGGCAATTTATCTACTTATCAATCTCATCAAATCGCTAACAAAATAGAACTAGAACTTAAACAATTACCAGAAATTTATTCAGTCGTAATTCATGTCAATCCAATTTAATTGGATTTTTTTAATTCTAATTGTAAAAACAATATTTTTTGGTTATAATGATATTAGGGTGATAATATGTATCGTACAAAAAGAAAAATTAAAAAAGGTCCAATCATTGCAGCTGTTTTAATTATTCTAATTGGAGTTGGTGGTTTCTTTGCTTTTAAAGAAATTCGTTATCGTATGAGTGATACTTATAAATTGTTAAAGATTGGATATAATGAAACAGAAACGAATATCTTGATTGAAAAATACAATCAAGATCAATTAGAACAATTAATCAAAGATAAAAAGTTAGAACCAAATATTCCAAAACTATTACAACAAAAATATTATATGGAAAAAAATATGGATCGTTATCTTAAATATTTAAAAGAAAATCCTGAAACAACTGTAAAAGATGCAGTTAGTTTAGTAAATGTAAATCGTGATCGTGACTTTTATGAGAAATTAGAGAAAACTGATACATCAAAAGGAGATCTAATTCTTGTTAATAAATATTATAAATTAACAAAAGATTTTAAACCAGATAATATTGTTCCAATTAGTAATCAATTCTCTTATGAAGGAAATGAAATTAGTAAACATGTTTATGAGAAATATCGTTCTATGTGGAATGCTGCTAAAGAAGAAGGATTAATGTTAATCGTCAACTCTTCTTATCGCGATTATGAAACACAAGATGCGGTATGGAAAGATTATGCCGAAGCACATGGCGAAGAATGGGCTGACAATAAAGCAGCTAGAGCTGGATCTAGTGAACATGAAACAGGACTAGCACTTGATATTGTTACCAATGATGTAATTATGAATGAATTTGAAAATACAGAAGAATTTAAATGGTTACAAAAAAATGCTTATAAATACGGTTTTATTTTAAGATATCCAAAAGGGAAAGAGAACATTACAGGTTATGAATATGAATCATGGCATTATCGTTATGTTGGAGAAGAAGTGGCAGAAGAAATTCATAATTTAGATATTACCTTTGATGAATATTATGCATATTATTTAGATAAATAAGTGGGATAACCCACTTTTTTAATGGACAAGTCTTTCTTTTTTTATTACTGCATATAATATAATGGTGAAGTATATGAGTGAAAAAAAGTTTCGTATCTGTATTTATACCATCTTATTTATTTTAGTAATTGTATTTTTTACAAAAGATTTTAACTTATTTTCTGACTTTTATAAAAATATTAAACAAGTAAAAAATCCAAATCAATTAGATGTTCTAGTAAATAAAAATTATCAATTGCAAGAAGATTATATGCCATCTGACTTAGAAGAAGTTCATGTTGAATTTGCTTTTGAACATAAATATTTAAGAAAAGAGGCAAAAAATGCTTTTGAAGAAATGGCACAACAAGCAAAAAAAGATGGCTATCAAATTATTCTAGTATCTGCTTATCGTAGTTATTCATATCAAAATGAATTATATCAACACTATGTAAAAACAAGTGGGAAAAACTATGCAGATCGTTGTAGTGCTAGACCAGGACATTCTGAACATCAAACTGGATTAGCACTCGATATTATGGGAGAAAATGGCGATTATAATCTGTTTGAAGATACCAAAGAATTTCAATGGATGAGAAAACATGCATATCAATATGGTTTTATTTTAAGATATCCGAAAGATGGATATGATATCACTGGTTTTAAATATGAACCATGGCATTATCGTTATGTTGGTAAAGATTTAGCTTCTTATCTTACGAAAAACAATATGACATTAGATGAATATTATTTTAAAAAATACGGAAAATAAAAAGAACCGAGGTTCTTATTTTTGACAATTTGTACAATAGTAACTACTACGTCCATTGATAAATCTCTTTTTAATGGCTTTCCCACAGATAGGACATGGTTGACCTTCTTTTCCATGAACAAATAACTTTTGTTGAAACATACCATCTACTCCCTCACTAGGATGATAACTACGAATGGTACTACCACCTAAATCAATTGCTTCTTTTAAAATTGTTTTGGTATTTTCAATCAAACTTTCTAGTTCTTTTTTTGTCAAACGATTGGATGCTCTAAGAGGTGATATATGACTTAAAAATAAAATCTCATTGGCATAAATATTACCAATTCCTACAATGACACTTTGATCTAGTAAACTTGTCTTAATTGGAATCTTTTTATGTTTCCATTTTTCTTTTAAATAAGAAACAGTAAGTAATTCATCCCATGGCTCTAATCCTAACTTAGATAATGGCGGTACTTGATAAACAATCTCTTTTGGTAATAAATACATCCTACCAAATTTTCTCGTATCATGATATCTTAACTGTCTTTTATCATCTAAATAGAAAACAACATGTTCATGTTTCTGAATTGGATCTTTCGTACTACGAAAAAAATACTTCCCTTCCATTCTTAAATGAGAAAGTAAAACATCATGATCTAATTCAAAAATTAGCCATTTTCCATAACGTTTTATTTTATGAATTGTTTGATTTTTTATTTGCTTTTTAAATTCTTCTACCGTTGGCTTAGCAATCATATTCGCATAATAAACCATAACATCTACGATTTTACGATTTACTAATTCTTTTTCTAATCCTCTTCTAACTGTTTCTACTTCTGGTAGTTCAGGCATAATATCACTTCCCTTGTCTTTTAGTATACCATAAAAAGACAATGATAACATTGACAAATATATGGGAATTTGCTAATATGAATTTGTAAAAACAAAGACAGGAACTAAGTAATAAAGGACTCTTTCTAAGAAAGTTCGTGGGTGATGAGAACGAATAAGAGAAATTTATGAAATCTACTCCTCGAGTGAAATGTAAACATTTCCGGTTCACACCGTTATCTAAAGTGAGAAAAAGAAAGGATGGTACCGTGCTTATGCACTCCTTGTGTATCATTCTTTTTTATTTAGAAAGAAGGAACATAATGGTAAAAGCACATGAGAAATATAGACATTTTAAAGGAGATATCATAGAAGTGATCTGTGTTGCGAAACACTCGGAAACTTTAGAAGATATGGTTGTTTATATTCATAATCATACTTATTGGGTAAGACCACTGTCGATGTTTGAAGATAAAACTGATATAAGCAGTAGACCAGATAATATCACTGGTCAAAAATATAGATTTGAGAAAATAGGAGGATAAATATGTTAGACATTAAATTTTTAAGAGAAAATCAAGAATTAGTAAAAGAAAATATTAGAAAGAAATTTCAAGATGAAAAATTACCACTTGTAGATGAAGTCGTTGAATTGGATAAAAAAAACCGAGAATTAAAACAACAAGGTGATGAATTAAGAAGTAAAAGAAATGAATCTAGTAGTCAAATTGGATTACTCATGCGTGATAAAAAAATCGATGAAGCAAATGCATTAAAAGAACAAGTAAAAGAAATTAATCAACAACTAACACAAATTGAAGAAGAAGAAACAAAACTATCACAAGAAATTAGAGAAAAAATGTTAATTATTCCACAAATGATAGATCCATCTGTACCAATTGGAAAAGATGATACAGAAAATGTGGAGATTGAAAAATATGGAGAACCAATTGTACCAAATTATGAAATTCCATATCATGCAGATATTTGTGATAAGTTAAATGGATTAGATAAAGAAAGTGCTGG